>CBFCXB010000015.1:0-14404 GCA_965601905.1 uncultured bacterium
TCTCCCCTTCACCCTCGCGGATGAAACTTCCGGTGCACCGCCTTCAGCCGTGACGGGTCGACGTGGGTGTAGATCTGCGTCGTCGTCAGGAGCACATGACCCAAAAGTTCCTGCACGGCCCTGAGATCGGCGCCAGCCTCGAGCAGGTGTGTGGCGAATGTATGCCGCAGCACGTGAGGGCTCATCCGCGAGAGCGATGCCACCTTCTCGAGGTAGGTGCGTACAACCCGTTGAATGGTCCGCCTGCTGATCGGTTTACCGCCGCGGCCGGCGATAAGCGGCGCCGATATCCTCTCGCCGAAGAATCGCCGGTATTCGGCGCGCGATCGAAATGCGTGCTCGGCGGCCCCAAACCGTTCTGCAAGGTAGACCCTGAGACTCTCCGCCGCACATCCCTGAAGTGGGAGTATCCGCTCCTTCTCGCGCTTCCCCAGCACCTTGACGGTACCCCGGTCGAAGTCGCAGGCTCCTACGGTGCACCCTATGAGCTCGGCGAGACGCATCCCCGTTCCGTACAGTAGCTCGAGTATCACCCGATCGCGCAGTCCCTTCCTCGTGTCAGTCGCCGGAATCGTCATCATCCGCTCGATCGCTTTTCCCGTCGCGAAGACCGGAAGATCCTTTCCCGTTTTCGGTGGAGAGATTCCGATCGCGGGATCGGACAGCACGAATCCACGCCGCTGGCAGAACGAAAAAAAGCTTCGGATGGACGCAACCTTTCTCGCGATACTACGCGATGAGTAACCGTTCCGTGAAAGCGAGCCGAGAAATGATCTGATGGCGATCGAGTTCGCGTCCGCGAGCCGCGGTTCCATCGAAAGCTGCTCACGCAGGTAATTCGAAAGTTGCAGTATGTCCGCCTCGTAGGCCCTTACAGTCGCCTCTGCCGCCCCCTTCTCGAGACCGAGATACAGCAGGTAGTTCTTCAGTGCCGATGTGAGCATGGCGACACTATACCAGAGGATCCACTGCAATACAAGGGGCACTCGCATGACTACTCGCATGACTACGGCAGCGAATTATCCATGATGAACTCTTCGAGGCGTTCGAGGGAACGCGCGGCGGCGATAGCCCTTCGCTCCCTCCGTTTCGCCTTTACCGGTGGGAGCAGCCCGAAGTTGACGTTCATCGGCTGAAACGGTTCGGGACCGCTCGCGAGGTGCCGCTGAAGGGCTCCGATCAGGGTTTCGGGGGGAAAGAACGGCAGCGTACCACCTTCGAGATAGCACGCGATCTGGAGTGCCGTGATGAGTCCATGGGCGATCGATTCGACGTACCCTTCGACACCGACGAGCTGTCCGGCGAAAAAGAGGCCGGCTCTCTTGCGTGACATCTGTCGCCCGTCGAGGAGGCGGGGAGCGTCGAGAAATGTATTGCGGTGGATCGATCCCCACCGGAGGATCTCGGCCCCGCGTAGTGCGGTAATCTTCGCGATCAGCTCGCGCTGCGCGCCGCGCGTGAGTCGCGTCTGGAATCCGACCAGCCCGAGCATTGTTCCATCGAGGGTTTCCTGGCGGAGCTGGATCACCGCGTACGGCTCACGTCCGGTGCGTGGATCGATGAGCCCCTTCGGCTTCAGGGGTCCGAAACGGAGCGCATCATCCCCCCGCCCGGCAATGATCTCGACGGGAAGGCAGGCCTCGAAACATCGGCGTTCCTCGAAGCCGTGCCTGTGTATCGTTGGCGCGCTTTTCAGGAAATCGACGAGGCGGCGGTAACCGTCCCGATCGAGCGCAATATTCCAGTAGTCCTCCCCCCCCTTGCCGTACCGCGAAGCGCGGAAGGTGCGTTCCGTATCGACCGTATCCGACTGTACCGACATCGAGATGGCGTCATAGAACGAGAGCTGGTGTGCTCCGAAATGGTCCTTGAGTGCGCGTGAGAGCGGCTCCGACGTCAGGGGTCCCGTAGCAATGACACTGCACGGCGGCAGTTCGATATCATCGATCTCGCGGCGTTCGAGACTGATCGACGACTCGCTCTCGACCAGTTCGGTAACCCGCCTGGCAAAGACATCCCGGTCCACTGCAAGCGCGTGCCCCGCCGGAACCCGTGCCTCACCGGCCGTCGAGAGAAGACTGCAATCGAGCATTCGCAGCTCATTCTTGAACAGCCCCGAGGCCGTCTGGGGATCGGTCGATTTCAGTGAATTGCTGCAGACGAGCTCGGCGAGATACGGCGTCCGGTGCGCCGCCGAGGAGTTCACCGGCCTCATCTCGATGAGGGTCACGCGAACTCCCCGCCCGGCGAGTTGCAGTGCCAGCTCGGAGCCGGCAAGCCCGCCGCCGACGATCGTTACCTCTCTTTTCAAGGAGTGCCTTCAAACTTGCAGGAGGGGCATTTCAGGTAGTGCCCTTTACGCTTCGATTCCTTCTCGACGAGGTATGCCTCGCTACAGTTCGGACACGATGTGCCGGTCGGTTTGTCCCAGCTCGCGTAGTCGCACTTCGGATAGTTGCTGCAACCGTAAAACGTCTTGCCGCGGCGTGTCTTGCGGATGGTTATTTCCCCGCCGCACCCCGGCCGGGGACAGCGGAGGCCCAGCTTGGCCGCCTCCGTGTATTTACAAGTGGGGTAGTTGCTGCACGCGATGAACTTGCCGAAACGGCCGCTTCGATAGACGAGTTCACCGTTGCACTTCGGGCAGCGCTTGTCGATTTTCTCCTGTTCCCCCACGGGCCTGGTGAACTTGCATTCGGGATACCCCGGGCACGCCAAAAACGGGCCGTTCCGGCTCCATTTCTTCACCAGCATGCGGCCGCAATTATCGCAGGCGGAATCGGTTTCCTCGTTGACGAGCGCTTTCAACTCGTCCCGTTTGCTCTCGAATTCCTTGAGATCGGCCATCAGTGGATCGTAATAGAAGCGGACGACATCCCGCCAACCGTCCTGGGCCTCCTCGACCTTGTCGAGTTCGGTCTCCATCCGGGCGGTGAAGTCGACCTCGAATATATCCTTGAAGGATCTGCTCAATATATTCCAGACCGTTTCACCGAGCTCGGTCGGATGAAACGAGCCCTTCCGTTTTGTGGCGTAGTCGCGTGCCTGTATAATACTGAGAATGCTCGCATACGTGCTCGGCCGGCCGATGCCCTTATCCTCTAGCTCCTTGATAAGCGAAGCCTCGGTATACCGCGGCGGAGGCTCGGTGAAATGCTGCGAGGCGTCGATGCTCCCGATGAAGAGCTCTTCACCCGTCTTCATATCCGGTATCCAGCTTTCTCCCTCCGGCCGTTGATCGGGGACAATAAGCAGAAATCCCGGATCGGTGAGCCGTCGTCCACTCGCCCGCAGCAGGAACCGTGAGCCGGCTGCGATGTCGACCTCCCGCACGCGGTAAACAGCCGGTGCGGCGAGCGCTGCGAGAAAGCGCTGCCAGACGAGGCGGTAGAGCGCAAGCTGCTCTTTCGTCAGGTTTCCCTTCAGCGCATCGGGTGTTCGGAATACATCGGTCGGGCGTATCGCCTCGTGAGCGTCCTGCGAACGTTTTCCCTTCTTGAAACTGCGTTTTCCCGGGTAAACGGCCTTCTCGCCGAACATTTTCCTGATGAAGGCCGTCCCCTGGCTGTACGCCTCGTCACTGACACGCGTCGAGTCGGTCCGCATGTAGCTGATCAGCCCGACCGATCCCTCCGATCCGATCTCGACACCCTCGTAGAGCTGCTGGGCGATCACCATGGTCTTTTTGGCCGAAAACCCGAGCCTGTTTGCGGCTTCCCGCTGAAGTGTACTCGTGATGAAGGGCGGCTGCGGATTTTTGCGCTTGTCCCGCTCCCGTATCTCCGCGACAACAAGGCGTTCGCTTCGTATCGCCTCGAGAATGCGCTGCGCCGATTCCTCGTCGGGGATATGGATTTTCTTTCCTTCGATCGCGTGAAGCCTCGCGGCGAATTCCTCGCCATCGGTGTTCTTCAAGATTCCCTCGATGCTCCAATACTCGCGCTGAACGAAGTTCCGTATTTCCTCTTCCCGCTCACAGATGAGGCGGAGTCCGACGCTCTGAACCCTCCCGGCGCTCAATCCACGGAAGAAGACCTTCCAGAGAAGCGGGCTCACGAGATACCCGACTAGGCGGTCCAGAATCCGCCGTGCCTGCTGGGCATTCACCTTGTCGATGTCGATCTCCCGGGGATCTTCCACCGCGTCCCGAATCGCCTTCTTGGTGATTTCATTGAAAATAATGCGCTTGATCGGAATACCCGTTTTATCGAGCAGCTCGCTGATGTGCCAGGCTATCGCCTCGCCCTCGCGGTCCATGTCGGTCGCCAGCAGTACCGTGGCACTCTTCTGCGCCTCGGCGCGCAGTTCCTTTATGACCTTATTCTTGCCCCTTACCGTGGTGTATCGCGGCTTGAATCCATTCTCGATATCGATCCCCATCTCACGCTTCGGGAGGTCACGTACATGTCCGACGGAGGCCTTTACCTTGTACCCGCTTCCGAGGTACTTCTTTATCGTGCGCGCCTTGGCGGGGGATTCTACAACTACGAGCACCTGGTCCAATGATGTCTCCTCGGTCAATGGATGCGACTGCTCCTCTGCGGCGGGCCAGTGGGAATCTCATCGGGTAGATCGGTTATGTACCGCGACGTGATCTCCCTTATCTCGTCGACGGATACCGGTGGGACGAACTCGAGACCGGCGCTCTCGATGATCAGATTGAGATGGGCCTCGGAGATCCATCCGAGGTGATGGAGCCCCAGGAGGAATCCCTGTGCGGCCGTCGAGAGGATGTGCTTCTCGGTTTCTCCGAGGATTCTCGTGCTGCCCTCGCGGAGCGGTTCAACGCCCCGCGACACATCCCACTCGACCATGGCGACCGCCTGCCGGATCTCCTCCAGCGAGTACCCCATGTCCTCGAGCTCGCTGTCGAGCATCGCCGGATCCTTCAGTTCACTGGATTCCGGATCGATCAGGTATGCGATGATCTGTTTTATGCGATCGTTCATGATTTTGTATCCACGTTCTTGCCGTACAGCATCATGTATAATGCTCAGTTGACATTCCTTCCGCAACACTTTTTATACTTCTTGCCGCTGCCGCAGGGACATGGATCGTTGCGTCCGATCTTATCCCCGGTGCGTACGGGCTTGGCTTTGGCGGTCTGCGCATGCGCCCTCCGCCCCTTCTCCGTCGATGCGACGCCACGCTCCCCCATCCCAGGCGCATGAAAGGCCTCGAGCTCCTCGTGCCGCGTTGACATCGATTCTATCTTCTCGATCTTCTTCGCATCGCCCTCGTCGATCTTTATCGTGTCGAATATCGACGCCAGTATACGCGCATCGATCTCATCGATCGTATCTATGAACAGTTCGTATGCTTCCTTCTTGAATTCGACGTTCACATCCTTGCCCGCATACGATCGGAGATGGATTGCTTCCTTGAGATTGTCGATCTCGTGAAGATGGTCGCGCCACCGGTCATCCATGCTTTTCAGCATGATGAATTTCTCGTAGTCGTAGATTATGCTGAGAGGTATCTGCCCCTTCTGCCGGTATGACCAGAGGTTGATATCGATGTTGCTGATCTGGGAAAACACCTTCTTGTTGAACCACAGCTCGAGCGGCAATTTCTTCTTTCGCTCCTCGAAACGATCCAGCGCTCGTTGCATGAAGTGCCGGCGGGCCGCATTCCGCAACTCCTCTTCCAGGTCGGATGCGCGCCTCACGCTCCGTCCCTCCTCCTTGGCTTCCATCCTGTCCTGGGCCCGTTGATACAGGTACTCGAATACGATCCTGTCGCGAGATTCGGCGGTGATATTGGCATCGCGCGGAATCATCGACACACGGAAGATAGCGCCCAGCTCCGCCGCCGCCTTGTCCAAATCCCATTCTTCGATGATATTGAGTTCGCTCCCCGTGTGCCTCTCGACGGCACTACCGATAACCTCGCGTATCAATCCCATGACGTACTCGTGCGGATTATCGCTGTGGAGAATCTCGTTGCGCCTCGCGTAGATCGCTTCTCGCTGCTTGTTCATCACGTTGTCGAACTCTACGAGATTCTTGCGGATGCCGAAGTTGAACATCTCCATGCGCTTCTGGGCCCGCGATATGGCGCGGGTTATCATGGGATGCTCGATAACCTGCCCTTTTTCCGCACCCAGCCGGTCGAGCACCGACAGGACGCGCTTCGAGCCGAGACCGATCAGGCGCATCAGATCGTCCTCGAGGGAGATGAAAAACCGCGACGCTCCCGGGTCCCCCTGCCGGCCCGATCGCCCCCTGAGCTGCAAATCGATCCTCCTGCTCTCGTGCCGCTCCGTTCCGATGACGTGCAGACCGCACGGGACATCCCGCTCGCAGTCGGTTCCCCTGCGGGGATTGGGGCAATTCTCGCAGTCATCGGGAGTCTCGCAGAAGATACAGCACCTCTCGCATTTCACAACCCCCTCACCGAGTTTTATGTCGGTCCCACGCCCGGCCATGTTCGTTGCGATCGTCACGGCGCCGGCATTCCCCGCCTCGGCGATGATCTGTGCCTCGCTCTTGTGCTGTTTCGCATTGAGCACATTGTGCGGGATTCCCGGCACTCCTTTCGCCGCCCCTTTGCCTCCGCCCTTTTTCGAGTCACCGTCACCACCGGCCTGTTCCCCGTGATCATACCGATAGGATTTCAACATGTTGCTCAGCCGTTCCGATTCATGTACCGAAACGGTACCGATCAGCGCGGGGAGTCCCTTGTGGTGCAGCCGAACGACCTCTTCGATGATCGCCTTGCGCTTCTCCTCCTTGGTTCGGTATATGGCATCATCGTAGTCGATGCGCCGCACCGGCTTGTTGGTCGGAATAACGTTGACGTCGATATCGTACACCTTGAGGAATTCCTCCTCTTCGGTGGCCGCCGTACCGGTCATGCCGGAAAGCTTGCTGAACATCTTGAAGTAGTTCTGTAGCGTGATGGTCGCCACGGTCTGCGTTTCCCGCTCCACTCCGACGTTCTCCTTCGCCTCCAGCGCCTGATGGAGCCCGTCGCTGTACCGTCTGCCCGGCATGAGCCGTCCGGTGAACGTGTCGACTATGATCACGTTGCCGTCTTGAACGATGTAATCGACATCCTTCGTGAACAGAACGTGGGCCTTGAGGAGCTGGTAGAAGTTCTGGATAGCCTCGTTCTTGTCCGAGTAGAGCCGGTGGAGTTCATCCTTCTTCGTGATCTTCTCCTCGGCGGTCAATTCGTTGTCGACTTCGATCTGTTCCAGCTTCTCGCTGAGATTGGGCAGGACGAAAAGGGTTTGTACATCCTTTCGTTCATCATCGCTAAATACATCGAGCAGCACCTTGGGTATCTTGAAGCTGTTCACGCGGGCCGAGAGGTTCTCGCGGCCCTTCTGCGTTACCTTGACCGTATTCCCCCGCTCGTCGATAACGAAGTAGAGGAGCTCCTCGATGTCGTACAGGGAGCATGGCATGTTGTTCTTCGCACGCACCATCAGCCTGTCTTCCCATTTCAGGATATCCCTCTCGAAACCCTCTATCTGTCTCAGTTCCGCGAGATCGCGGTTCTTCGGATCTCCCTTCCGAGCGAGAAGCAGCTTGATGCTCCGGAGATCGTTTGCACGTTCCTCCTCCTCACCATCACTTATAAAATCTGCGAGGCCGAGTTTGTCGTTGCCGTTCGATCCCCGCTTCACCTCGTCCATGAGCCGGTTGATCAGGGATTTCTGTTTGTGCACGAGACTCTTCGCGTCGTTGCGGAGCAGGTAATAGTTATCGGCGAGCCTCGATTTCGTGACCGCATCCGATATGATGAGCGGTGTCCTCGCCTCGTCGATCAGCACGCTGTCCACCTCGTCGACGATTGCGAAGAATCGCCACTTCTGTACCTGGAGGTAGGTGTTCAATTTCATGTTATCGCGTAAGTAGTCGAAGCCATACTCGTTGTTGGTGCCGTATGTGATGTCGCAGCCGTAGGCTTCCTTCCGCTCCCTGAAAGTTATCCCCTGCTGGAGGTATCCGACGGTCATGCCGAGAAACCGGTACACTCCCCCCATCCATTCCGCGTCCCGCCGCGCGAGGTAGTCGTTCACCGTGACGAGACAGGCCCCCTTCTTCGCGAGTGCGTTCAGGTAGAGAGGCATAGTGGCGACGAGCGTTTTTCCCTCACCCGTTGCCATCTCGGCGATGGAACCCTGGTGGAGCAAGATCGCACCGGCTATCTGCACCCGGAACGGGACCATGTCCCACGTGATGGTATCATCCCAGACCCGCCAGCTCCGCCCCTGCTCTTTGAGTCTCCGGCAGGCCGCGTACACGAGGCCGTACGCCTCGGGGAGAATGTCGTTCAGCACATCGTTGAACGAGGATTTCCAGCGTTTGTTCTGCTTCGGATCGCTCTCGAGATTCATGACATCCGGCAGGAGTTCGTCGAGTATCCGGGCATAGACGGAGACGAGATTCCTCTGCTCCATCTTGAAGAGTTCCACAACGTGATCATTTTCCTTGAGAAATTCTCGTTTCACCTCGTTTTTGTGGGTACAAAATTCGTGAATAGCCTCCCGGGGGGTGTGCCGTGTTATCAGTGCGGCGTTTGCATCGATGAAGTATTCTTGAAGCTGCGTCTCCAAGAACGGGTTGTCCTCGTTGAACGATTTCCGCTGTCGTTCCCAGCGTTCCGCGAGCGGCGCATGTTCAACAACACGCTCGAAGAATGCACGAACTCCCGGCTCGTAACGGTCGATCCATGCCCGTTTGCCTCCCTCGTCCCTCTCCAGCTCGAGAACGGGAAAAAGCGGATGTGTCGGGGTGCTGTCCGACGCGTACAGATCGCAATGCGCGGCGAAGAATTCTTCCGTCCGGTCTCCCGCGTGCCATTTCTCCGCCGCCTTCGAGAACGCCTCCACCTCGCAGATGTTGGGAATCAGTTTCTCCATGATCTCACGGTACTTTTGCTCGAGCGCCGCACATGACGGGTCGGTGTCCATGAGAAGGGGAATGATTCGATCGATCGCCTCGAAGCAGCGCTCCAGCCACTCCGTTCTTGCCGGTGCGTCCCCTTCGGACTCGATCATACGCAGCAGCGATTCTTCGGTCCCGGCGGTCTCGTCGGGCGCGATACCGCGTAATTCGGCCAAAGCCGCCTGGATGTCCGCCCTCCGTTTTCTGAAATCCCGCATCGCGTCGTTCTCGCGTCCGGGGCCCACCAGGATATCGTGCAGGCGCAGGATATTCTCGACCGACCGGGCCTTGCGGAGCCTCGGGGCACGGGTGGCATCGTCCGATGTCTCCGGTGGATGATTCGCCGAAACGATCATAAAAGCATCTGCTGGGAGATCGTCCGTATCGCCGCCGGTCACCGATTTCGCGACAGAAAGATACGCCTCTCGCCATTTCAGTTTTTCGCTCTCCCACTCGAGAAGGTTCGAGAGCGGCTCCGATACTATATCGTCCGAGTCCGTTAAGCGGTACGTTTTTGCGGGCAGCGCCGCGCGCAGCTCCTCTTTGCTGGACTTGAACATGCCCAGCTCTTCAACGCCGGCGGTCGCTTCGATCAATCGTCTGTGCGAGGAAATGAACCGTTCCAGGATGAGTGTCTTTTTCTTCTCGAATGCGCCCAACGTGTTGGGATCGAGTTTCTCGCCGGCGATATCTCCGCCCGCCGCTGCCGCGTTCTCCTTGATGAACTCTTCCTTGATACGGCATTCCTGTTTTTTTATCCGGTAGACGAATTCCTCGGTCTTTGCGTGGAAATCCTCTTCTCTGAGCTCGCTGTAGCGATCGGCCCATTCGATGACCGAGTCGATCTGGGGTGCGAGGCGCTTGACGAGCCTCTCCGTTCGATCACCGAACACCTTGTTGAGCAAACTCTTGAGCACGACGGGAACCTCCAAATATCTGACCTATAATAATACACCTACAAGGGGGTATCAAGTTCGCCGCGCGGCGACGGCTGATGAGGTCGCCATGAATGTCACGGGGGCGGGGGTATGGATCACCGGCATCCATGGCGTCTAGCCGGCTTTCCCGTACATCCAGAGTGCATGGAAGATACCGCTATTGCTGCCGAAGTAGACCCGCGCACCGTCATGCGCCGGGGATGAGTAGATCGGAGCGTCAACACGATGAGTACCGATTATCTCGCCGGATTTCAGATCGATCGCGTCTATCTTGGATCCGTACGAAGTGATCAGCGCTCTTTCTCCGATGATGAGCGGCATCGATTTCACCGCCCCGCCGACGTGCCGCTTCCAGCGAACCCGTCCGTTCACGGAGAGGGCATAAACGTTTCCGTCGTCGGAACCGATCAGTATCGTTTCCCCGTCGGATGCTGCACCGCCGTTCACCTCCCCGCCGGTCGCCGCACGCCACATCAAATTACCCTTGGAGAATGAGTATGCATAGATGTATGTATCCTTCGAACCAAAAACGATGAGATCGTTACTCTCCAGGCACAGCGGGCTCGAGAGTATTCCACCGCCCGGTTTTACCCTCCACCCGATTGTTCCGTCGTGGTCGAGTCTCACGAGGGATCCATCGGTCGTGGCGGCAACGATGTAGCGCTCACCGAGGCAGACGTTGCCCCAGATTCCCTTGCCGAGTTGCTGGGACCATCGTTTCGCTCCGTCCGACAAGCTCAACGCGATACAATTCCCCTCCATGGTAGCTACCACCACCATATCTTTTTTAGCCTGGGGCGAGCTTACGACGCGTTCGTTCGCTGGGTACGACCAGATCAGCGTACCCGATGCCGCATCGAGACAAAAAACGTCTCCACCGTAATCAGCACCGATCACGTAACGTCCCACACAACAAGGTGTTGCGCCTACGCCTTCACCGGCTTTGTATCGCCATTTCCTCGTGCCATCCATATCGAATGCGTAGAGATGCGTGTCCCTGCATCCGAAGTAGATCACCCCTTCATGGAACCGCGGCGATGAGGTGACCGGGGACGAAAAGCGTTCACTCCATGCGGGGGTAAGCTCGAGTGCACGGTTTATCTCGACCCGATACGACGATCCAGGTTCCCGCGTCTCGACGGACACCGCCGGTTTATCCGCGCCGGTACGTATCTCGGCCGCCTGACCACTATCATCGGCGGAAAGAAGCACGGGGCTGTTCCCATCGTCCGGCGCCTTACGCGACAACGGACCGAAAAATAGGAGGAACGCGACGAGCGCGGTCACGATGCCGACGGTTGCTGGAATCGAGAATTTTCCGAGGAATTTCTTCTGAGGTTGTGTTGTCTGTTTCACTGTTTCTTCTCCTGTTGTGTTCCAGTGAATCGCAGAGAATGACCGTCTCGTTTCCACGGTTATATCCCCCTCCGGTGCCAGCTCGAAGCCCGGGAAAAAGATGCTGTTCCGGAGCGCTTCCCTGTTACCGGCGACAAAATCGCGCGACGGTGCGAGGATGAGTGTATGGTTGCCATCGGCAAGCGAGAAAGTCCTGAGAACGAACAGCTCCTCAGTATGGCGTGTGAAAAGGTCCCCCTGCCCTTCGGTCTTTCGCAGCGGTATGTCGGCGAAGCCGGGGAGCTCCGCAACCGGACTCTCCATCGCGGCGGCGCCATCCCAGTGAACGACCTTGGCACCCGCATTGTGGAAGAGGTACGCATCTCGCTGGCGTCTGATCAGTATCACCAGAGCCGAATCCTCCAGGAGGTTCTCCATCTGCTCCATGCTCCCCGCAATGGTGTTCAAGCGATCGATGAACTGGAGGAAGTACTTGATCGGATGCCCCATCCTCGGTGCCGAGATAGCCTCTCTGAAAAGTTGTTTCAACAAGGGATTTCGCTGCTCGCTGCCCTGCTCGAAGAAGATGAAGAACTCTTCGCCGGTCTCCTTTGGAGGAAGCTCCTGGTAGTGCAAGGCATCACTCCGCCTGCGTGATCCGAGGCATACGAACGCTGTCCTCTTCATCGCTATCACCCCTTCCCTTCTATCACCCCATCATTACTATCACCTCGAATCTGGAGGGTAGTCGGCGGGCGAAAAAAAATCAACTATAAATCCTCATTAGCTACAATAGGATAGCGCGGCAGAGGTAAAGCTTTGGTTGAATGGTGCTTTATGGCAGGATTCACGCCTTGCCCGGTTCGAAGATCTCTTTTACGGCGGAGAAGATCTTGGTGATCGGTCCGGCACTCTCCCCGCCTTTTCCCCGGGCAAGGTCGATATACTTCTTCGCGACCCGGTTTTCAGGATCCCACCGAAGCGCATCTTTGAAGTGCTTGATCGCAAGACTTTTCAGCCCGGCCTTGAAGTACACAAATCCGAGATTTGCATGATAATCCGCGTTGTAGAACTCCATCTGGAGGGCTTTCTTGCAGACGTCGCGCGCCTCGTGAAGCCTGGTGTTCAGCATGGCCAGGGAAAATCCGTACCAGCTATGGTAAGCGGGGCGTGTGGAATCATACTGGACGGCTGATTTGAGGAGTAGAGCGGCTTTGTCGTACCGTCCCTGGCGAATAGCCTCCTTCGCCTGCGTGAACGCGAGCGCAGCCGAACGCCGGTCTTTTTCCTGTATCGCGACCACGCTTCTGCTGCGCTGGTTGCTCTTGCGGAGCTGTTCGTCGTACTCGTGCCGCTTCTGGGGATCGCTGAGCACGCTGTAGGCCTCGTTGATCAACTTGAACCGTTCCCGATTTTCGGGTACATCCCCTGCAACGTCCGGATGGTACAGCTTCGCAAGCCGGAAATAGTTCTTCTTGATATCGTCGATCGACGAAGTCGGCCACGCTTCGATGATGGAGTAGTAATCCGCCTTCACCATTTCTTACCTCTTGTTCATAACGGGCTGAAGTTCGTTGAGCAGGTTCCGTGCTAGTTCGTTTTCCGGATCGAGCCCGAGAACCTTATCCAAGTGATTCATCGCTTCGTCATGTGCGCCTTTCTCGTAGAAAGTCAGCGCGAGATTGAGATGCGCCTTGAGATAGTTGGGATGTATCTTGAGTGCCGTTTCGAATTCCATGACGGCGTCGTCGGTCATTCCCTTGTTCGCGTAAGCGATGCCGAGAAGATTGTGTAGATCAGGATAATCGGGATTCATCGAGATCGCTTTCTTGAGTTCGGCGAGGGCAAAATCGTAGTCGCCGTTCTGTATCGCCTCGAGGGAGATCTGCTTGCTCACCTGCGACATGGAAGGCCGTTCCTCGAGGAGGTTGTTGAAGATCGATTCCCGCTTCTCGGGATCCTCGTCCGCCCGGATGAGTTGGATCAGTTCCTTTACTTGCTCGATAAAGAATGTCGGCGCCGCCTGGAGGAGTTCGGAGAGTTCCGCTATCGCTTCACCGTGATGACCGCTGCGGTGTCGGTTTTTTGCAAGCATTACCCGAACCTTGAAGAAGTTCGGATTGATACTGATTGCGCCTCGGAGCTCTTCCTCGGCTGCGTCGTACTTTTCTACGTTCTCGTACAGGCAGGCGAGGTTGTAATGCACATCGGCGTAACCGGGTTCTATCGCGATCGCCTTCTCCAATTGCTTGGCGGCTTCAACATGCCTGTTTGACGCTTTGAGCTGCTTGGCGTATCCGATGTACGCTTCAACCATGTACATCCGGATCATTTCCTGTTCCTGGCCGTCCTGTACTTCACCGCGCTTCGCCACGTATGCTTCGAATTCTTTGCATGTCTTGCTGTAATTGCCCCTGTTGAAATTCGTAAGCGCCTTTTTGAGCGTATTCATGGGAAGCAACCCAACAAAACGATCTATAAACATATTACCGGACCTGCCTGTCAAAATGTTCGATACTCCTGACCCAATTTGTATTCCATTGTACGGAGCTTGGTGCAATTCGTAGGCCAAAAATGATAATTATCGTAGCCGGGTAGAAGAGGTTACGTTACTTACAGTTGGCGTGAGAAAGGGGGTTTCCCGGCGGACCGAGAGGAATGCACCGGATGAATAGGTCGGTTTGGCGACCGCAACGAGTCTGAACGTGCATTTTGCAAGGGCCATGACGTCTTTGTGTGAGGTCTCGAGACGGCGCTCGAACCTGCCGCACGGCAGCAGATGGTCCTCGAGGAATGGAACCGAGTTGTTCCCCGCTTCATCCTCGAGATGGATCGAAACATTCGAGTGCTCGGTGAGGAGAAAGGAGAACTCGACGGAGAGCCGTCCGCGTTCCGGGTCGATGTTGAGTGCGGCGGCCGTGAAGCGGAGGATGTCGGTGCCGATCCAGTAGTACTGGGCACCGGCTCGCTCGGATATAAACACCTGCCCGAAACGCCGGTAGAGTGCGATGCCGCGCGGCTCATCGAATTGCGAATCGCCCCGCTCCCGTTCGCCGACGGCGACGATGTAGTTGAGGTGGCGGTCGAACTTGTGTATGACGTTGTTTGCGGAATCGGTCGCGTAGATATTCCCGTAGTAATCGATCGCAATGTGATTGAACGCGCCGTCCCGTCCGAGATCGGCGTACGTCACCACGGCAACGGCATTACCAAAATGGTCGATTTTCCACAGCC
>CBFCXB010000016.1:0-13828 GCA_965601905.1 uncultured bacterium
TGGCGTCGGGATCGGTGGAGAAACCGACGATCGTCGTCGTACGGCCGTGGAAATTTTCACAGCACGCGATGATGTGCGCCTTGTTCTTCTCGATCCCCTTCTTCTCGTATCCCCACTTGCGTGCGATCTTGATCGAAGTTTCAACCGCCTCGGCGCCGGTGTTCATCGGGAGCGCCATCTCCATACCGGCGAGCGCCGAGAGCTTCTTCATGAACGCGCCGAGCATGTCGTTGTGGAACGCCCTGCTCGTGAGGGTGAGTCGCTCCGCCTGCTCGTACATCGCCTTCATTATCTTCGGGTGCCGGTGCCCCTGGTTGACGGCGCTGTACGCGGAGAGGCAGTCGAGGTATTTCTTCCCCTCGACATCCCAGACCCAGACTCCCTCGGCCCGGTTGATAACCACCGGGATCGGATGGTACCCGTGCGCGGTGTACTTGTTCTCGAGATCGATGTAGTACTGTGCATTCTTTTCAGACATACTGCGTCCTCAGCTTTCTCCCTGTGACATCTCTCTTCCCGGCACACACCTGCCGGTTTACACCTTGGTTTTGCGTTCCACGAACTTGATACCCATACCCTCAAGCTCATCGAGGATCGGATCGTAGATCTCCTGGGTGACGGGGATATGGCACCCCGTGAGCGCGATCTTCCCGTTCAATATCATCTTCACCGCGATGGCGGCGGGAAGTGCCACGGTCCGGGCCACCGATGTATCGCCGTCTGGTATGCCGTAATCGGCCAGGGTCGAGGTGAGAAACTCGTTATCACCTCCGGTCAATTCCGCGATGAATTCGTGGTGCATGATGATCATGTCCCGGTCCCCCGGCGCCATCGACATCTTCTCGAGGGTCAGGGTGTTCATGTAATCGAGCGGATTATCCTTGTCTTTGGGAAGCGGTTTGTCCGAGAAAAGGCCGAGCCACTCGAGACGCTTGATAGCGGTCGCGAACGTGTCGATCCCGAGATGCTTCGCCGTCGCCGAGGCGAGATCGTCACCCGCAGCGGCGCCGATGAGATGACGCGTCATATCACCGTACGACGGTCCCGTGAATCCTTTCACCGGCTCCTCCGTCAACCAGCCCAGCGCAACGATGCGCCGCATCGTCTCGCACCAGCCGGTCATTCTGAGGGTCCCGCGATAGACGGTACCGGCATCGCTGAGGCCGTAGATTTCCTTGTACGGCACCGAATCCCGGTTCGGATAATTCTCGAACGATCCCGCCCCCGGCACATCGACGATGTAGTAGTTCTCGAACAGCTGCTCGCCCGGGACATTCACTTCTTTCCCCTCTTCGAGCCACTTGGCGGCATTTTTCGAGGCGAGGAGCACGCCTCGCGGCGACCACGAGAACTTGTACCCGAACGGGTTTGTGTTCGCCTCGTGTGCGGGCAGCGCCCCGGTCGATGAACGGAAGCTCACAACCTTCCCACCGCGCTTTTCGACGTCATGGATGATCCTCATCGCGGACATGTGATCGATACCGGGATCGAGACCGCACTCGTTGAGGAGCATCACGCCGGCCGCCTTCGCCTTTTCGTCGAGCGCGCGCATCTCGGCGCTGACGTACGATGTGGTGACGAGGTGCTTCTTGTGTTTGATGCAAAACTCTGCCACCGCCACATGATAAACATACGGCAGGAGACTGACGACGAGATCGGCGTTCTTCACTTCCTCCTCGACCGAGGCTATATCCTTCACGTCGAGAGACTTGGCTACACCCCGCGGGTGCCCGTCGATCATCTTCTCCGCCTTGCTCACGGTCCGCGTCGCCACAACGACGGTGACATCGGGCTGATCCAGCAGGTACCGCACGATCGGCCTGGCAACCATGCCGGCTCCGAATACAACGACTGTTGCCATATGATATTACCTCCGTTTCTAATCCAAAAATTGTCTCAAATATTGATAGCCGGGGGGGAATTTCCCGTGATAGAGGATCACCGCCCGCTTGATCGGATCCGGTAGATCGAGATTCTCGAAGGGGACACCGAAATCCGCCCGCGCGATAGCCGTCATGTACTCCCTGAGAACTCCGCTGAAATAGATCGAGGAATCACGGGGAATCTCGGAGGGCAGTATATCGACAGCCATTACCACCGGTCCATCTCCCTCGATGCCTTCGCGAATCGTGCCGGTGGCAGGCTCGTAGACGTAACTCGGATTTCCCGGCTCGGTCGCCTTGACGGTCGCTTCGATGGAGCCCCCGATGTCACAGCTGATATCGCCGATCACCCTGAGACGGAGATCGTTCCAGTGTTCCCGCAGGTACCGTTTCGTTACGAGCCGCGGATACTTCTCCGTCCAGAAGATACAGTTGACGAGCATCGACAAGTGCGGCAGGTAATCCTCGAACCGACCCGCGTACTTCTCGGGATGATCGTAATAATCCTGCAGCTCGAATGTCACACCGCCCGAGGCGGGCACGACCAGATCCTCTTCCTTGAATACGGTCTTGAAAATGGTTGATGCGGCGCCCGCCGTCTCCTTCGTGACGCCGGCCACCTCCCCCGGCGCCACCTCCGTCACCGGCAGGATATCGAGCATCTCCTGCGCACCGCTCGACACATTGCCATATCCGGTGATTCCGACGTTAACCGGCGTGATCTCCGCGGGGAGGCCGCCGGAGCGGATCCAGTGACCCAGCACCTCGAGTGCGGCCTTGATCTCCGCCAGGGATCCGTACGTGAGGGGTCTTCTGATCGAGGAGAAGGGATTACGCACGCCCTCATACTCGAGCCGCTGTCCGTATGCGACCAGCGTCTCGACCATGCCGGCTATACCGGCCTGCTTCCCGAAAAAGATGAGACGCCGGTTTGTATCGTCCACGACACGCTCGTAATCGATCAGTGTGCAGCCGAGTTCCATCATGCGCCCGAGCATCGGCATGTTGTACGCCTGTCCCTTGATCACGTGCGAGAAGAATACATAGATGCCGCCTGTGAGAAATACCGAGGCGGGAATCTCCTTGATTCCGAATACGACCTTGCACCCGGAGAGGTCCTCCGAGATCGTTGCGCCGGCTGCCTCGTACTCGGACTCGGTGAAGATACGGATATCGGATGGCTGGACCGTCACCGATAGATCAGCCCCCAGCAATCCCCTCACGTGATCCGGAATGAGGGGCGCTCGCCGCTCCCACTCGCTCTTGTCCTCTCTCCTGATTCCGATACAATCAACCATGCACATATCCTCCCCGGCTCATGGTGAAAAACGTGTCGTACACGCTCACAGTAAAAACCGCAAGTACATATAATAACTGTAATTAGAGCCTGGCCGCTCGCCAGAATTTCCCAGGCTGCACAACACTCGATCCATGGCTACCGGCTGCACCATAAGGTTGATCACAATATTATAGATATTTCGAAATTAGTCAAGATGGGAAACGGAGAGGGATTTACAGCGCGGGTCGAAGAGGTTCCCTCTAGTCCCCGCGCCGCTTAAGCCTCCCCTTCAAAACGGAAGTGCCCGGCGACCGGTACGGCCGCCGTCTATTCCGGTTGACTCGGCACCATCCATTGGGTATCTTTCAAATCTGTTGCCGAACTGCAACTTGTTACTAATCATACTAATTACGCTATATGAAGATGCGACGCGCAGAGCGGAGGGGCCCACTATCGGGATATCGAACGGGAAAGGATTTACGATGCCCACGTACCATTACTCATGTGAAAAATGCGGCCACGAGTTCGAGATCGTGCAGCGTATAACCGACCCGCGGCGAAAACGCTGTCCCATTTGCCGGGGAAGCATCTATCGGGTCATACACCCCGTCGGTCACATCTTGAAGGGGAGTGGATTCTACCGCACCGATTACCGGAGCGACGACTTCAAGAAAAAGGAGAAGGCCGAGAGCGGAACCTCCGATTCGGAGAAATCAAAGGACCGTACATCAAAAGAGAAATGACTTCCCGGCGCCCGTAGCGTTCGACAATGGAGGCGGCCCCTCATCATGGAAGGGCCGCCATCCACGCAATCATGCTTCCAACACATCCGGCCGCTCGGTATGGCCCCCACCCGCCTCTACCTTGCACCCTCACACAATCCTTGGGTTTGCTGAGGAGGGACTGAGGGGAAACAACCATGACGGCGCCGATGTGCCCGGAGCCCAGTGTCAGGAGTCATTGGGAACTGCCCGGGAAAACCGGCATCCTATTCATTGCATCCCCTCGTCCCTCCATCCTGCGTGAGGTGATCAACCCACTTCACGCTCCCGAAATCAGCGTTTCCTCAATACCCGGGGTATCTGTCGAATCTCGCGCGTCTGTCCTCAGGCCAGAACCTCCTCGTCTTCAACAGGTTATGGTCCTCGTCGAAGACGAACTCCATACCTTGCTCGTAGTAGGTCCAGTGCTCGTAGATTCTCCCGTATTCCTCCTCGCGAAGACGATGGACGGGAAACCCGTACTCCTCGTACACGCGAAGCTTGTCGTTGCGCCATTTCCTGACGAGCAACTCGTGCCGGAGCAATCTTCGGCCGCGCGTTCCACGGTACACCGTGACGGCGTCCGCGGTTGCGCTGAGAAGGGCCACAAGGGTGATAATGAGAAGTAACCGCTTGAACATGCCCCTCACATCCTTTCATGCTGCAGTGTCAAATGATGCTATACCTTCCACCCCACCATTGACTATTATACCATAAAATGTCTCATCGTTTCAAGACGCTACCTGCCGTCGTGAGTGGTGCCCCAGAATGCCTCATCGTTCCTCATCACCGTCCCCTCACCCGTACCTCTTCAAACTGCTCCTCGTCCTGCTGTTCGTGATATGGTCGAATGCCTTCACCGCGATCAAATACCTCCGTGAGATCTTCTCACCGATGGAGCTCGTATGCATCCGTTTCCTGCCCGCCGCCGTTTTCTGCCTCGTGTACCTCGCCTCACGACGTCTTACGCGAGCGGAAAGTATCGAAACGCTCCGCGGAGCTTGGCCGAGACTGGTGGGAATGGGACTCAGCGGTGTGGCAGGATACAATATATTCCTCTACCTCGGCCAGAGCGAGGTCAAGCCTGGAGCCGCGGCGCTGCTCACGACCCTCTCACCGCTGTTCACACTGATCCTCGCCATCATTTTTCTCAAGGAACGTGTGCCCCGCAGCAGGGTCGCGGGGATCGTGATCGCATTCGCCGGGCTCTATGCCGTTGTCCGCTGGGGTAAAATCGGTCTCGGCCAGGTGATGGTTTCAAACGCCGAGATCAGGTACGTCCTGATCACCGCTCTCGCCCCTCTCTGCTGGACGATCTACACCCTGCTCGGCAAGACACTCACCAGACGGCACTCCGCCGTCACCGTAACGTACCTCTCTCTCGTGCTCGGCGCCATTCCGTTCATTGCGGCGGTGAACGGACCATTCGTCGAAACGGTGCTGCACATGGAATGGCGATATTGGATCGCGCTGATCCATCTCAGCGTGCTGTGCACCATCGTCGGATTCTGGATATGGAACGCCGCGCTGCAGCACCTTCCCGCCACCTCGGTCGCTTCCTTCATCTACCTCAATCCGCCGTTCGCCGCCCTGTTCGGGTGGCTGCTGTTCGGCGAAGAGATTACCGGCACCTTCCTGGCCGGGAGCGCCGTCGTCCTCGGAGGCCTCTATCTAACCCAGCGGACAGGCGCCGGACCACTGCATCCAATTGTTCCACCGCGCACGCGATAGCGTGGGAAGCACTGCAGGGGGAGGATGCACCGCGTCCGGCGAAACCCCGCCGTAGCCGTGAAAAAACAGTTGCTTGCATCGCAAGCGTTGCGGTACGGTATGTGCTGATTACACAGAGGGGTAGACTATGCCGAAGAGTGAACACGATCGAGGGGAATGGGGCTCGCGGCTGGGATTCATTCTCGCGGCGGCGGGCTCGGCGATCGGGCTCGGGAACATCTGGCGGTTCCCGTACGTCACGGGACAGAACGGCGGAGCGGCCTTCCTCGTCCTCTACCTCATGTGCGTGCTGCTGCTCGGCGTGCCAGTCATGGTCGCCGAACTTACGATCGGACGCTTCAGCAAACGTAATCCGGTGGGCGCCTTCGAGGCGATCCGGCCGGGCAGTCCCTGGAAAATCGTCGGGTACCTGGGCGTGTTGACCGGTATATGCATCCTCTCGTACTACACGGTCCTGGCCGGTTACACGATAGGGTACATCGCGAAGACAGTCACGGGAAGCCAGGCCTCGTTCGAATCCTTCACGGCGAGACCTTTCCTCTCGCTGTCGCTTCTCGCTGTATTCGCCGTTCTCACCGTTCTGGTCGTTCAGGGCGGGGTGAAAAACGGCATCGAACGGTGGGCAAAGATATTGATGCCCGTGCTCCTCGTCCTTCTCGTCGGTCTGATCATACGTTCGGTGACGCTCGAGGGAGCCTCGAAGGGACTGTCATTCTACCTGAAACCGGACTTCGGCAAGGTATCGGGAAAGACCGTGCTCGCAGCCCTCGGCCAGGCCTTCTTCTCACTCAGTCTCGGCATGGGCGCCATGATCACATACGGGAGCTACCTCTCCAAGAAGGACAACATCCTCACCTCCGGCGCATGTGTCGCACTGTTCGACACCTTGATCGCGATCATGGCCGGACTGCTGATCTTTCCGGCACTGTTCGCGATGAACATGAGCCCCTCGGAGGGACCGGGGCTGGTATTCAAGGTGCTCCCGGTGATCTTCGACTCCATTCCCGGTGGGCATCTCGTGGGGGCGTTGTTCTTTCTGCTGCTCTCGATCGCCGCGCTCACCTCGACGATATCCCTTCTCGAGGTCGTCACCGCGTACCTCGTCGATGAAAAGCGCATACTGCGCCGCCGCGCGGTCTGGCTCGTCGCACTGGTGAGCTTCTGTCTCGGCGTCCCCTCGGCCCTCTCGCAGGGGATAGTTCCCTGGCTGGAGAAACTGCCGCTGGTCAATATGAGCTTTCTCGGACTGATGGATTGGATATTCGGCAATTTCATGCTTGCCGTCGGCGCGCTTCTCATTTCGATCTTTTTCGGATGGGTGTGGAAAACGCGACGCGCGGCGGTGGAGATTCTCGAAGGGTATCCCGAATTCAAGCGTTTCGCGCCGGTACTCGATGTGATGCTGCGGTTTTTCTGCCCGGCGTGCATTGTGGTACTGCTCGTATTTCTGTTCATAGGAGGCGAGTGATCGATACGGCAGGCATACGCGGCGCCACCTCGTGCAGCGAACGGGAACACTAAATGGAGATGGTAAAAAGCGCCATCGACTTCGTCTACGGGTACATCTGGGAATTCCCCAAGCAGATGCCCTATTTCGTCGTGCTGCTGCTCGGTACGGGGATCTTTCTGTCCATCCGGATGCGGTTCATCCAGCTCCGGAAGATTAGACACAGTCTCGCCGTTATCGCCGGTTACTACGACAATCCCAAAGACGCGGGAGAGATCAATCATTTCCAGGCGCTCACCTCCGCCCTTTCCGCCACAATCGGTATCGGCAACCTCGCCGGCGTCGCGACCGCGATCCACTACGGCGGGCCGGGGGCGCTCTTCTGGATGTGGGTCACCGCGATATTCGGCACGACGTCGAAGTTCGTCGAATGCACGCTCAGCATGCATTTCCGCCAGGTGAATGAGGAAGGTATCGTCTCGGGCGGGCCGATGTACTACATCGAGAAGGGACTCGGCAGCAAGTGGAAATTCCTCGCCGTGATGTTCGCCGCCTGTACCGTCATCTCGTCGTTCGGCAGCGGCAACAGCGTGCAGGCATTCACCGTGGCCGACTCGTTCCGGAGCGACTTCGGCATACCGACATGGATTACAGGCACCGTGATGGCGACGCTCGTCGCCCTCGTCATCATAGGCGGGATCAAGCGAATCGGGATGGTGACGAGCCGCCTCGTGCCGTTCATGGCTATCGTTTACTTCATCGGCGCCATCACCGTGCTCCTTATCAACGCCCCGCTCGTGCCGGAGGCCTTCGCGGCGATCTTCAGGGATGCATTCCACCCGAGGGCGGGTGTGGGGGGATTCTTTGGTTCGACCTTTATGTTCACTTTGATCTGGGGTGTGAAGAGGGGAATCTTCTCGAACGAGGCCGGTCAGGGAAGCGCCCCGATCGCTCACGCGGCGGCGAAGACGGGGGAGCCGGTCCGGGAAGGGATCGTCGCCATGGTCGGCCCCTACATCGACACGTTGCTCATCTGCACGCTCACGGGACTCGTCATCGTCACGGTCGGCGTCTGGAAAGACAAGAAACTCGAGGGCATGCCCTTTACCGAAATATCGAATATCAGTATTATACGGGGGGACGGGACGATCCTGCCGAACGGCGTCATCGAGGATGAATTTCTGTTCACGGGGGGGCTCGATGTCTCGAACGGGAGAGTGGATGGCATTCAATTCGCCAAGAACAGCAGTACGGTGGACGATCCGGAACTACAGCACGAGGGAAGGGCATTCACCGGTATCGCCTTCGTCTCCGAGGACGGCTCGGTTCGTTTCGAGGACGCCGTCGGGAGCGAAATCCCCGCCGAAGAGATCACACTTGTGGGGCACATCATGCAAAACGGCTCGCCGCTAACCGCATGGGCGTTTCAGCGCGGCCTCTCCCCGCTGGGCAACTGGGGCAATTATATAGTGACGATAGCGGTCTTTCTCTTCGCCATATCGACGGCGATCTCCTGGTCGTACTACGGAGACCGGAGCATCGAGTACCTATTCGGTTCCGGCGCCATTCTCCCCTACCGGATCGTTTTCTGCATCATCCATTTCCTCGGCGCGATCTTCTCGCTCGAGATCGTGTGGGGATTCGGCGACACCGCCCTCGGCCTCATGGCCATCCCCAACCTGATCGCGATCCTCGCGCTCTCCGGCGTGACACGGCGTCTGACCGTGAATTACTTCTCCCGCCGCCACAAGCGGTACAAGACGTCACTCTTCTCGAAATAATTGCGGCCGAGCGGCAGCCAGATGCTGGCCGCTGCAGCCGTAATTCGATGGCGAGGCGCGAAGCGTCCGCGCCATCGAATAATCGATACGGAACGCTCGGAGGGCGCTCCGGGCGTGTGCCATCGGCACGAGCCGCGGATCAACCCCCGTGGAGCGAGAAGATGTTAAACAACAATGTTTTCAGATATAGAAACCGTCCGGCAGGAATAGTGAGAACACTTCATTGACACATGTGCAGATTACGAATATAATTGAAATGGATGTCCCTGCTGAAATAGTGAGGCGGAGACCCTTGGATCAAAAACCGCGGGCTCAACTCTGAATAAGAGTGCTTCCAGGAAAATCCCCCACGTTTCAGGCGGGGGCATTTATTATCCCGCGCCCCGGCCGGTGCCGGCCGTCCCGCTCTTTTTGATACGTACGCAGGGTGGAGGTTACTCCTCCCACTTGTCCACAGCTCCATCAACCAGCCAGACGTAGCGCTTCTTGTTCTGACGGGGGTCTATGTAGATCCATTGCTCGTGCAGCACGCCGCCCACCTCGTTCTCATTCATCTCGTCGGGATATCCCCACGAATCGAGCGCGGCTTCCCGTTTCATCCCCTTAAAGAACTCGTGGTTGAAGATCGCCTTAGCCGCACGTTTCCCGTACGTGCGCAGGTCCATACGGTAGCGGTACGTCGGCTTCTTGAACCAGAAAATCTGGGAGAGTTTCTCCTCGAACTTCTTGCTATCGAGCGGCCGCTTGATATTGAGACCGTGGGTGATCCTTTTCCGATCCGGGCCGCGAACCGTTATCGCGCCGGTCCAGTGCGCATCGATCCCGATAATTTTCACCTCTGTATCGCGGTCGATGATGTCTTCACTATGGTCGAGATCGGCCAGCAGCGCCCTCGTCCACGCTGTTCTACCCACATAATTTTCCTCAAGAGCATCCATCTGCTCGATAGGTATATTCTTATTGATGGTCTGGACCATCATGCAGCCTGAAGAAACGAGCAGAATTACCACCATGAAAAGAAGATACCGTTTTACCATTCCGGGACGCCTCCTCATTGCGTTTCTCTCTATTGCACCAATAAAATAGAGAGGAATTTCCAGTAAATCAAGTCAATTTTGGCCGATCCCCTTGAGATGCCTGAGAATCATCGTACCGGCCGCAGTATCGATATCGATTGCGATAAGATCAAAGCGAAATTCGGCATACCGTTCCCTGAGCCCCGACACGAAACAACGTGCCGCCGCCCGAATATGCGCGAGCTTGGCGGGGCGCACCGCTTCGCGGGCCGTGCCGAACGTATCGCTCCTTCGGGTTTTCACTTCGACGAACGCCATACATACTCCATCCCGGACGATCAGATCGATCTCGCGGTGCCCGCTCCGGTAGTTACGCCTGACGATGGTGCATCCCGCAAGCTGCAGGTAATCGGCGGCTATGCATTCCCCCAAGCGACCCACATCCTTCACATCTGCCTCCCCGTTCACTCAAGGTTGAATCCGGAAACTCATGCGGTGAAATTCCGTCCTCCCCATACGGCGTAGAGCGGTAAGGTGCTCGGGGGTGCCGTAACCCTTGTTCCGGGCCAATCCGTAGCCGGGAAATTCACCTGCACGTTCCCGCATGATACGGTCCCTCGTCACCTTCGCGACGATCGAAGCAGCCGCGATACAGAAACTTTTCCGGTCCCCACCCTTCACCGCCTCAGTGGCGACATCCACGGCCGGCACGTGCCGCCCATCGATCAGGGCCAGGCAAGGAACCGGATCGAGTGCGGCGAGCGCCTCCCCCATCGCCTTGAGCGTTGCGTTGAATATATTGATGTCGTCGATCTCCCGCGGTCCGACGATCCCCACACGCCAGGCGAGGCTCTCCGTTGTGATCAGTTCGAACAGTTGCTCCCGCACCGATTCGCCGAGGAGCTTGCTGTCGCGGACACGTGAGAGTTTCTCGCCCGGTTCACATATCACGGCGGCGGCGACGACCGGGCCGGCCATCGCACCCCGCCCCGCCTCATCCACACCCGCAACCAGCCGAACCGAACGTCCCTTTTTCCTAAGATCGAAACCGACCAGATCCTGATACGAGATTCCGGTGCGAAGTGTCATTTATTTCCCGGTCCCGTTTTCTCGGCGATACGCGCGGCCTTGCCCTTCAGCTTGCGCAGGTAGTATAGCTTCGCGCGCCTGACCTTCCCCCGGCGGAGGACCTTGATAGTCGAGATATTCGGCGAATGAAGCGGAAAAATGCGCTCGACGCCGATCCCCTGGCTGATCTTCCGGACGGTGAACGTCTCCTTCACACCGCCGCCACGGCGCTGAATGACGGTACCCTGGAACGCCTGTACGCGCTCCCGGCCGCCCTCGATCACCTTGACATCCACACGTACGGTATCCCCGACATTGAACGGGGTGACCGATTCCTTAACATACTTGGCTGAAACCTGATCGAGGATGTCCATATCTCCTCCTTACGCTCCGATTGTTCTCACGTCATTGTATCGTTCACAAACTCGATATTCATTCGTCTCCCGACACCATGTCGGGACGGTAGCGATGCGTGCGCTCCCGCGCCGAATTCCTTCGCCACTCGGCAATCTTCGCATGGTTGCCCGAAACGAGTGTTTCCGGCACCGCGATCCCCCGGTACTCGAGCGGCCGGGTATAGTAGGCCGCATCCAGTGTGTACTCGTTCTGCGGGGAAAACGAATCGGTCTCGCGGGATCGCTCGTCTCCCAGGGCACCGGGCAGTGTCCGTACCACCGACTCGGTCACGACGAGGGCGGGGAGCTCACCGCCGCTCACGATGTAATCGCCTATCGATATCGCCTCGTCGACCACAAGCTCCCTGACGCGTTCGTCCATTCCCTTGTACCTGCCGCAGATGAAAATAATCTTTCTCCTGCGGGCGAGCTCCAGCGCTTTGGCCTGCGTGAAAACCTCCCCGCAGGGGGACAGCAGGATAATGCTCGTCCCTTCCGCCTCGCCCGCGGACCGTATCGACTCGACAGCCTCCACGATCGGCGGGGCCATAAAAACCATCCCGGGCCCTCCGCCGTACGGATAATCGTCGACGGTACCGTACGAATCGACGGCGAAATCACGCAGGTTCACGGTATGGTACCGTGCCGCCTCCCTCCTCGCGGCGATCCCGAGAATGCCCGATGCGAGGATCGCCTCGAACAATCCCGGAAAGATCGTTACAAAATAGAAATCCACCGTATGTTTTTTCTCTACCATTTGAAATCCAGCAAACCCTCGGGCGGATCGATCTCGATCACACCTTCCTCGTGATCGAGCCGCACGATAACTCCGGGAGTGTAGGGAACGAGAAATTGTTCCCCGCCGTTACCGACAATCAAACAGTCTTGAACCGGACCGAGCAGCATATCGACGACCTCGCCCACCGGTGTGCCGTCGGTGAGCCTGACGCTCAATCCCATGAGCTGAAACGGCATCGTGCGATCCGGCCTGGCTGCCTCATCGAGCCCTTCCAACGAAACGCTCAGTGTGTCGCCCACAATGGTCTCCGCATCATCGATCGTATCGAATCCCGACAGCTTCAGGACATAGGTGGTTTTCTTCGCACGGTACCCGTCGACATGCACGGAACGTCTCTCATCGTCCCCCGAGAGAAGACGAAGGGTCTCCGCCCGCAGGGCCTGCGGCCAGAAATCGGGGCCCGGGAGAAGCTTGACTTCCCCCCTGCGCCCCACTGCCTTGACAATGGTTCCGAGAGTCACCGTCGTTGTTGTCATCCGTTCCCTTACTCACGTATCTCCAGGAGCACCCGGTCTCCCATTCGTGTCGCGGCCGCGTTGACCAGCGCCCGGAGCGCCTTGGCCGTCTGTCCGTTGCGCCCGATCACCTTGCCGACATCCCCCTTGTCCACCGAGAGCACGATGATCGTCGTATCGTCACGTTTCTCTTCATTCAGCGATATCGCCTCCGGCTTTTCGACGATCATCTCCGATATCTTGTGAATCATAATCTTGATCTTTTCAACGCTCATACATATCCCAGCTTTCTCCATGATAATCCCCTCGAGGGGAAATATGATCATTCATCAGTTTTGCCCGCACCGCCTTCTTCCGCACCCCCGGCAGCCTCCGGCTTCTCGGCAGCCTCCGGCTTCTCGGCAGCCTCCGGCTTCTCGGCAGTCTCCGGCTTCTCGGCAGTCTCCGGCTTCTGCTCCGGTGCTTTCTTCTCCGCCCCGCTCTCTCCGGCCGCCTCGCTCTCGGCCTCTTCCTTCGCCTTCGCTGCTGCCTTCTTCGACAGTTTCTTTACCGTCTTAGAAACGGGCTTGGGCTGCTTGGCCCTCCGCTGCTCGATTTTCGCATCGAGCTCGGAAATGGCGACACCCTCCTTCAGCAACTGCCATCGCTCGAGTATTCCCTTCTGCTTCAGTATGTTCGCCGCATTGCCCGTCGCCTTTGCTCCCTGATTCAGCCATTTGTAAACCTTGTCGTCATCGATCTGAATCTCGGGTGGATCCGTCATAGGATTGTAGTAACCGAGCGTTTCGATGAAACGGCCATCACGCGGACTCCGCGAATCGGCTGCTATCAACCGGTAGAAAGGCCTCTTCTTCGATCCCATTTTCTTGAGTCTGATCTTTACAGCCAATGTGTACCTCCACGAATGACATTCGTTACACCGTTACGAGAACGGGAAATTGGCGGGCATGGAGCCCGCGAACTTCGAAAAACGCTTCATCATCTTCTTCATCTGCTGAAACTGGTTCAGCAGCCTATTGATGTCCTGCACGCTGTTACCGCTCCCCACCGCTATCCGCTTCCGACGCGAACCGTCGATGATGTGGGGATTCCGGCGTTCATCCGGTGTCATCGATCTGATGATCGCCTCTACTCTCTTCACTTCCTTCTCACCGATGTCGGACACCTCCAGCCCTTTCATCTTCATACCGGGAATCATCCCGATAAGCTGATC
>CBFCXB010000017.1:0-13822 GCA_965601905.1 uncultured bacterium
GACATCGACGGGTACGATGTATGGTACGGGGAAGAGGCGTACGGTGATTATTTCTACATCGGATCGGTCTGGGCGGTGTATCCCGATCCTTTCGAGTACTGCTTCAGCGATACCACGGGAAACGGAAATCAGTACTACTATGCCGTCTCGGCATTCGACGAGTCGGGCAACGAGAGTGAACTGAGTTACGAGGTCGTCAGCGGCACGCCGAGACCGGAGGGGCTCCTCATACTGTACGAGTACACATACCTGCCCGAGGAGAGCGGATACGATTTCTCGACACAGAGCAACGTACCGCAGCGCTTCGATCTCGCGACGAGCGACATCTATTTCGCCTCTGATGGCGGCGCCAATGAGATCACCGCGTTCCGCCCGGGAGTCGATATACAGGACTACGGGTATGTCGGTGATTTCGACCTGATCAATTACGCGCCGGAAGAGGGATGGTCGGCAAAGAGAAGCGCTGAGGCGATCTACGGGCACGTCTACATACTCCGCCTCGACCACACCCCGAAGGGTTACCACTATGCAAAGCTGTACGTCACCGAGGTGACGGTAAACTTCGTTACCTTCATGTGGGCCTACCAAACCGATCCGGGCAACCGTGATCTCGCACCGGCGCCCGATGGAGGTAGCGACGATAGAGGTATCGTGCTGAATAACTCACTAACAGGAGGAACAAAGGTAAAGGTACATAAGGGCTATCGCGTTGGTCGACAATTCCCCCCATCGTTTAGAGAGGGTAACATGGAAACAGAACATGACCTGCAATAGCGGAACACCTTTCTCGAAACTGGCACTTTTGGGAAGTTTGTTACCCCGAAGGTCGACCACAGGGGAGAATGGAGAAGAAAGGTTGTCGAACAGGGGCGGCAAAGGTTCTTCATTCTCCCCAGGTATTTTTATAGACTGCATATACGTCCGGCAGTTTACGAAGAGCTCATTCCGGGAATGAGCGGTGCAGTTCAGGGGGGAACGATATCGCTTGCCATGCTAACCGCACTTTTCTTATTATCAGTTACTTATGAAAACACCGCTGACATTGATTGCGACCCTTTTCATCGTCGTCATCACCGGGCCGATCGCGGCGTACGCGGTGGATGGCGATCTCTCCGGTCTCCGGCTGCCCCGAGGGCGAAGCAACAATACCTACCAGCGACGCGCGCTCGGCGGTCTGCTCGATCCCGGTCGGGAGAGCGTCGATAAAATAACGCTTCTCGTCGTTCGCGTCGCCTTCACCGACCGGGATTTCCGGGCGCCCTACGACTCGCTCTACTTCGCCAATGAATTCAGGCACCTGAACGAGTATTTCGAGGGCGCGTCGCAGCATCATTTCACGATCGACGGCGACATCTATCCCGAGGTCGTGACGCTTGCACGGACGGAGCGGTATTACGGAGAGGATGGCGTCTGGGATGAGCGGGTCGTCGAGATATTGATGGAGATCGTGGAGGCGACCGACGTGTTCGTCGATTATGCAGCGTACGACGCGTTCGCCGTCATACATCCGTGGGCGGGTCAGGAGACCGATTTCAACGGAGATTCACCCGAGCAGCTGTGGTCGGGTTTCGTCGATCCGGGGGAGATGGCGGAGATACTTGCCGACACCCTGGGCACCCCGGGCGTTCCGACAAACGACACGATCGGCGGGGATACCGTCTATGTCGACAACCTCATGGTCTGGCCGGAGGATGCCTCGCAGGACGGGATGACCTTCGGATCGCTCGGCATCTATGCGTACCAGGTCGGATTGCGTATCGGCATGATACCACTGTTCGACACCACCCCGTCCGGTTATCCCGATTCGCAGGGGATCGGCGCCTTCGGGCTGATGGGGTACGGACTCTACAACGCGGCTGGATTCATTCCGGCTTTTCCCTGCGCGTTTCACCGGTACCTGATGGGGTGGATGGAACCAGTCGAGGTGACTGAGGAAGGCACGATCAGGATCACCGATATAAATACGGGGGAGTGGGGCGATACCACCCTCGTACGGGTGCCGATCGGTGCAACGGAATACTTTCTTATCGCGAACAGGGTGCATGACGCCGACTTCGACGGCGCCTTCGATTTCACCGATGTGGGTGGTGACGATCCGATACCTGAGAACGAGGACACGCTGCGGGGCGCCGAGTTCGATTTCTTTCTCACCTCGTCCACCAATATCGACGAGTATGTCGAGGACCCGGGCGGCGGTACCGTGCGGAGGGTAATCACGGGCAGCGGGCTCATGGTATGGCACATAGACGAGTCGATCATTGTACGGCGGCTCGAATCGGGAGGCAGGCCCCAGGACGATCCCGCACGCAAGGGTGTCGACCTCGAAGAGGCGGACGGCATCCAGGATCTCGACCGTCCCGGAGGGAAGTATGCCTTCGGCAGCCACTACGATTCTTTCAGGGAGGGCTACAACGTACGGTTCGGTATCGATACGGCGCCGTCGAGCGCCAACAATGCCGGGGTAGGCACCGGTATCGTCCTCGACGATATCTCCGCTCCCGCACCGGTCATGACCTTCGCGGTGCGCTTCCTTCGTCCATTCGAAAGTGTGCGATCCGAGGTGGCGGGGAGCATCGGAGCACTCAGCCCCATACCGGTCGATCTGGACGGCGCGGGCGGCGAGGAGCTCGTCATACCGGCACAACCGGGGCTGCTCTATCTCATCGGAGAGGCGGGGAGCGGGGATTGGGAGGGCGGTGTCGATACACTGGTACATCTGCCCGGAGAGATGTGGGCGGGTTCGCCGGTTTTCGCCGATATGGACGGCGACGGAGCGCAGGAAATATTCGTGACATCCACCGCCTGCTCGCTCTATGCGTTCTATGGATCGGGAGCGCCGTACCCGATCGACGACGACCCGTCACCCGGCGCCGTGACCGTCTCCGATACACTCTGCAGCGCGCCGATGGTCTGCGAGGTGGATGGCGATCCGGAACCCGAGGTGATTCTTCTCGCGCAGGATCTGGACTGGATATGGCTCTATATAGTCGGATGCTCGATCGATCTGCCGGGTGTTGATTGGCGCAGGGTCGCTCCGGATGTACACGCGCTACGATTGTGGGAGGGAACGATCGCCTCGCACCCGTGCCGAGGAGCGATGGATGGAGGCGAAGGATTTTACTACATCTCCCTGAACGGCTCCGGCTATATCGCTCATTTCATACCGTTTTTCTCGAACGGCTCTCCCGTGTCCGAGATCGAGGCACACTTTCTGCCCATACTTTCGAGACCCACAGAACATTCGGCGCTGCTAACAATCGCAGCAGGGGATATCTCCAGGAAAGGGTCTGATTATGTGGTGTGTCCCGTCAGCGGCTTTGGATTTGTATATACCCTTCCTTCATATCATGAACTGCCGCTCAGCGGCGGGCGGCCGTCGCCGCCCGTGGTGGTCGATATCAATCGAGACGGCATTCTCGAGACGGTCGTGCGGGACGAGCGCGCCCTGTACTGCTTTACCGGATTCGGCATCCTCCTCAGCGGCTGGCCCGTCGAACTGCCGGAGGCGGCGATCGCATCGGAGGATTCGAATCCGCCGCCGCCGCCCATCGTCGGGGATGTCGACGGGGATGGGGATAGCGAGATTATATTCTCTGCGGGAGGCGATATCCACGCCTACGAGGTCTCCGGTCTGCCGGTCGAAGGGTGGCCGATCATCGGCCCCGGTGACGCTTCCGGATCGACTGCGCTTCTCCGGGGCGCGGGAGATGGGTTCTATATCTTCTCTGCTTCATCGCCCGACCGTCTCGAGGGAACGGGCATCACCGGCCCCTCGTCGGGCGCATCCGGAACGCTGATGATGCGGTACGAAATCGGCGTCCCCTACGGGCACGATCATTCCTGGCCGTTCTATCGTCGTGATGCAGGTGGATCGGGCAGGCAGGAGCCGTCGAGCCCCACCGCCGCCGCTTCGTATCTCGTCGACGAGGGCTCGTTTATCTGCTATCCGAATCCGGCCAGCACCGGGACGGTTAACGTGCGGCTTGTTATCTCGGGAGAGGCAACGCTTCGTATCCGCATACTGAACATCGAGGGAGAGATAGTATATAGCGCAAGGAGGGTCCACCGGTGGTCGGGGGGCAGCACCGTGCCGTTCGAACTGGAAATTTTTACGAACGAGCTTTCGAGCGGTGTCTACATCTGCCAGGTCGAAGTGCGCGGCACGCGTGGAAGTTGGAGCGGGACGCGCACCTTCGCCGTGGTTCGCTGAGCGCGAGGCGACGGCGGCCGGCATGGGTGGAGAAATATCGGAGTTGACCGAACGTTTTGCATGGATTACTATTATGTAAGAAGGATTTTCGAGGAGGAGTCATGAGGCGCCGAACCCTTGCACTGGTACTGATTATAATAGCCGCGCTGTGTGCCGATGCCGTAGCAGGAGAGCCGGGCACGAGCGGATTTCTATTTCTGCGACTCGGAAATGGCGCGCGTGCGAGTGGGATGGGAGACGCATTCACGGCGGTATCGGATGATGCGACAAGCATCTACTGGAATCCGGCCGGAATGGCGAATGTCGAAGGGGTGGAGCTCAATGTAACCCACTCCGAGTGGCTCATGGATATCCGCTTCGAGCAGGTGTCCGTCGTAGACGAGATGTTCGGCGGCGCAGTGGGACTCTCGTTCACCGGTCTCTACTACGGTGAGATGGACCGGTACGGCACGAGCCCTTCTCTGACGCCTGACGGGACGTTTGCGCCGTACGACCTGGCGTTTTCCGCCGGCTACGCGATGGATGTTATCCCGAATATCGCGGTCGGCGGCGCGGTGAAGGTTATTTACGAGAAGATCGATTTCGAATCCGCTACGAGCTGGGCGGTCGACTTCGGCATCTCGCACCTAAGCATGATCGAGGGGCTTACCCTGGCGGCCTCGATACTGAACCTCGGCCCCCAGGCTCAGTTCGTCGAGGAGAAATTCTATCCCCCGCTCCAGCTGAGGGGCGGTGCAGCCTACACGTACAACAGCCGGAGATTGCGGGGAAGTCTCGTGTTGGCCCTAGAGGCGGTCTTTCCCAATGACAGCGACATGAAAATCCATTTCGGCACCGAGTACACGTACCGGCGCTACCTCTCGGTTCGGTTCGGGTACAAGGCCAATTATGACGTGCAGGGCGCGACGCTGGGTGTCGGAGTGTATTACAAGAACCTTCGGTTCGACTACGCGTTCATGCCGATAGATTACGATCTCGGAGACAGTCACCGGTTCTCTATCAACGTCTTTTCATCAGGGTTATAATACTCCAGGAACAGTTCCCCGCCATCGAGTCTCAGGTATGAGTAGTGCGATACCCAGTCTCCGAGGATGACGAATGTTTTGTCATCGTAGTGTTTCATGAGCGGATAGTGTATGTGCCCCATGATGAATACGTCGTTATTCCAGTGAAAGAAGTTATCGGGCGCCCGCTCACACATGACCCATGCGAAGCGCTCCGTTTTCTTCCCGTTCATTTTCTGGCTGGATTGCGAGAACCACCGTGCGAACCGGTAAAGGATATCGGGATGTATGAGTCGCGACAGCTCGATCGCGGGACGGCTTCTGATGATCGTTTTCAGCGTTTTGTAGGCGTAATCGCCGGGCAGGAGTGTATCCCCGTGCGTCACGGTGATTGTTTTACCTTGGAGCCGGTGCGTCGTGAGGGTTGGCAGGACGGTGACACCGAGGGTGTCCGTGATGTATGATCCGAACCAATGGTCGTGGTTTCCGCCGGTTATACATACCTCGGTGCCGTTTCTGCGGACGGTGAGGAGTCCGTGAAGAATGTCCCCGTAATACTTCGGTATCACGCTTCTGTACTCGAACCAGAAGTCGAATGTGTCGCCGACCAGGTACAACCTTCGGGCCCCGCTGATGCGCTCCAGGAAATCGAGAAACAGCGCGCGTTTTTTCCTTTCATCAGCGTCGGCAGTGTGATATGTAAAGTGGGTATCGGAAACGAAAAAGACAGATTTTTTCAAGTGGGATTCTCCATGCACCGTAACCTCTCTCTCGCTTCGTAGGAACCAATCATCGATCGATTTATGTCAGAGAGAACGGCAAATGGCAAGTGAAAATCGCTGGTGGCATGGGTCGTCCCAAGGGGAGGATGGTATGGAGTCAGGTAATTCGCTGTGGGAAAAGGTGAAAAAGAATCTCGTCGAATGGTACGACGTAGCGTACGAGAAAACTGATGAACTGGCGCGGGTTGGAAAGAAAAAGATCGAGATGGCGGGGATAAACCGGACCATCGAGAGGCATCTCTCCGAACTGGGAGGGCGGGTGTACGAGCTCATCGAAGCGCAACAGCAACAGACGGGTATTGCGCAGGACGAGAAGGTCATGGATCTCATCGAGGAGATCAAGCGGCTCGAGGAACAGTTGCATCAGAAAGAGGAGGAAATCGAACGGATAAGGGAGGAAAAAAAGGATAAGAGTGAACCGGCTGAGGAATCTAGCGGGGAGTAGCACATCGCCCCTGCGGGCAGGGGTAGGTATTCTTATAATGTAATAATTGTTACTAATGACAGGCGATTTTCTGCGCTGCTCTCGAAAAATAAAGCGAAATAACGCGATTTAGCGCTTAATTATGATCAAACTATCATTATTCTTGTAAAATCCATGAATTACGGCTCATTTGCCTGTATATGCATGAAAATACGCGCTTGACATAGTTTAAAATTTATAGTAAACTGTGCTCGTTAAAAGTGAAGTCCCGGTAGGCCCGTGAGGAAGGAACTCATTCGTCATAGTATCACCTGAGCAAACCCCACCAGAAAAAGAAATCGTTTTCTCTATAGTGGTGTATACATAAATAAGGAGGGATTTGGTAAGTATTCAAGGATAGGTATACTGGGGAAACCGCCGACTGAGAGCAAGAGAGTAAAGCAATACGTTTGGCATAAATAAGATAGGTAAAGTTATTCACTTTACAAAGAGTTAAAACCGTATTACATTAATAGTGGGAGAGCAAAGAAATGAATTCGGAAAAGAGGGATGGCGAATACCTCGGCGAGCGAAGTCTCGATCTCTACTTGCGAGAGATCAACAACACGTCGTTGCTCACCAGAAAGCAGGAACGCGGACTTGCCGAGAGAATTCGCACCGGTGACGAAGAGGCACTTCATCAACTGGTGAAAGCCAATCTGCGTTTCGTTGTTTCGATCGCGAAGCAATACGTCAACCAGGGTCTATCCCTCGCGGATCTGATAAATGAAGGCAACATGGGCTTAATCAAAGCGGCACACCGGTTCGACGAGAAGAGGGGATTCAAGTTTATCTCCTATGCGGTGTGGTGGATACGGCAGGCCATGCTTCAGGCCCTGGCCGAACAATCGCGCATCGTACGGCTTCCACTCAACAGAGCCGGGACGCTCTATAGGATCGGCAAGGTGGCCCGCCAGCTCGATCAGGAGCTTGGCCGAAGCCCCGAGGTTGATGAGATCGCCGCAAAACTGAATCTCTCCAAGGAGGAAGCGAGGGACACGATGCAGATCGCCAACACCCATCTGTCGCTCGATTCCTCTTTCAACAACGACCAAGAGGATAACAGTCTTGTTGACTACCTCGCCGATGACACCCAGGAGCCTCCCGACGAAATGACCTATACCAATGCGTTGAGCGAGGATATGCAGAAGGCGCTGGCTACATTGACGGATCGTGAACGAAAAATCCTAATGCTCTACTTTGGTCTCGAAGGGGAGGAACCGCTTACGCTGGAGCAGATTGGCAAGAAGATGCACCTGACGCGCGAGCGGATTCGCCAGATCAAGGAGAAGGCGATCCTCAGGCTCCGCCACAGTACGAGAAGCAAGTACCTCAAGGGGTACGTGGAGGAATAAAAAGCTCTAAGACATTGTAATTGTGAATGGTATGGCGCAGGATAGCACCCTGTGCTTTTTTTAAAAGACCTAGTTCCATGGTATGAGCCTTGCTCATTTCGTAAAGTAAATAATTCTTGACAGGGCGAGATGACAAACGTAATTTGACCCCCAAGAATGTTTGAGTATCGTAGGAACGGATAACAATGGATAGTTATTTCACATTTCTTTACGTTCGAAGGGGAAATGCCGGCGTCAGGTCGATCAGGATTCATCGCGTTCTCGGGATGACTCTTGCAGCCATCTTTCTCGCTCTCTTTGTGATATCTGTTTCACTTTTCGTGAAAACCATCGGGTACATGCGGGATACGGCCCGCACGGCCTCACTCGAACGGGAGAATCGGGATCTGAGGGAGCGGATCGGTGGATTCCAGCACAAGATCGATGAGCTCGAGCGGCGCATGGCGGTGAATTTCGAACAGCAAAACCGTGCCCGTTTGCTCGCGAGCCTCGAGCCTATCTCGCCGGACGTATGGGACGTCGGCGTCGGCGGCCCCGAGCCGGTCGACCGGAGTGACATCTGGGCCGGCGGGCTTTCCGTTGCAAACCTCGAGGAGGAGTTAGACAAGCTCACGCGCCAGTCTCAGTTTCAGATCGATAGTTACCGCGAGATCGTCGATATACTCGAGAAGAAGAAAGAAATCAGAGACGCAACGCCGTCGATACGGCCGCTGAAAGGCGGCTATCTATCGAGTCGTTTCGGGAGAAGAATGAATCCGTTCACCGGTCGTATTTCTTACCACCGGGGAATCGATTTCCACGCCCGAGGGGGCACGCCGGTTGTGAGCACGGCCGACGGGATGGTGACAATGGCAAAGAAGAAGGGGAGTTTCGGCCTCGCGATCGAAGTGAATCATGGAAACGGATTCAAAACGAGATACGCGCACCTCTCCAAGATGCTGGTGAAGCGCGGTCAGCGCATCAGAAGAGGCGATATCATAGGCCTTGTCGGGAATACCGGTCTTTCGACCGGGAGCCACCTGCACTACGAGGTGATTTTCAGGAAAGCGCACCGGAATCCGCTCCAGTATATCATTCCCGATGATGTCTACTATGATTGATTGTTCTTGTCGTCCGGGGCCGAAACCTACCGATTTCTCTTGTCAGGCTTTATTCGGAGCGCATAGACTGTGACGTGCCTCTGTGCGGATGTGGATGGAAGAGGCAAAGGGTGGTCGATCATGCGCGCGCCGAGCGGTGCTGCTGTTCTGATAACCGGGCTCGTCGCGGTACTCGTCATCGGTACCGTGACGTCATGTTCGGCTGAGCCGCTGCCTTCCCCCAGGCAGGTGCGAGCGATCCGCTACTGGACGGCTCCCGATCATACGAGGATTGTACTCGATATGGGCGGCGAATCGACATACCGGGTTCGCACTCTTACCGATCCCCACCGCATCGTGATTGAGATTCCCTCCGGGCGATTCTCATCCAAGATCGAACCGATCGAGGTGAATGACGACGTGATCGATCGCGTGAGGATCAACCGGCTTCGATCCTGCGCCCAGGTAGTTCTCGATGTCCCTCGTGAAACGCCGTTTCGACACTTTGCGTTGAAGCCGTACAAGGACAGGCCGCACCGCATCGTCTTCGATCTCGAAAAGACGCTGACGCGGGATCAGCGCGATAGAGAACGCGAACAGGCCGCTCGCATCGCCCGTAGCGGCGATTGCGTGGTTATAATCGATCCGGGCCACGGGGGGAGCGAACCGGGGGCATGCTCGCGGCACGGGCTCAAGGAAAAGGACGTGGTACTCGCGCTCTCGAAGATGATCGCTCAGGAGATCGAATCGCACGATCGATTCAAGGCGGTACTGACACGAAGCGGGGATTACAATGTCGATCTCCGGCGCCGGATCGAGATCGCGCGTAATCACGGCGGGCACTGTTTCGTGAGCGTTCATATCAATGCACACAGAACGTCGAAGCCGAGAGGATTCGAGGTTTTTTTCCTCTCGGTCGACGGTGCGACCGACAAGAGCGCAGAGGCGGTGGCCGAGCGTGAGAACCTCCTCCTGCAGATGGGGAGCGAGGGCAGAGGTATGACGGACGATGTCCAATCGATTATCTTCGACCTCACGAGAAACGATGCGATGCGAAAGAGCTGGGTACTCGCGGACAAGATCGCCTCGTCGGTGCGGCGGAGCGCCCTGATACCGTTCAGGAGCGTCAAGCAGGCCAATTTCGTCGTCCTCCGCTCGATCGCGATGCCGTCGGTGCTCGTCGAGTGTCTGTTTCTCTCGAACGGGAAGGATACCCAGCTCCTCAAGAAAAAACGGATTCTGGGGGAGATGGCCCGGTGCATAGCTGACGGGGTCGTCGAATTCCTGACGGAACATCCGCCGGCGCCGGCGGATGTCGCTGCCCGGAGTGTCGTTACGCATATCGTCTCGGACGGGGAGACGCTGTGGGCTATTGCACGCCGATACGGTGTGCCCATAGAACGCCTCCGTGCGCTGAACGGACTGGGGAAGAGTTCTAAGATCCTGACAGGACAGAAGTTATATGTCGGTTTTTGATCCGCATTGACCGTAGGGGCGGACGGTGAATCTCAAAGCACTGGTACGAAATATCGGCTCGAATATCGGCGCCAAAGTCATTGCGATACTGTTCGCCGTATTTCTATGGCTGCACGTCACCGCCCAGCAGGAGGAGATACAGTCGTTCAAGGTGCCATTGACGCTTACCGCGATGCCGGACAGCCTGACGATTACTCACACGGTGCCTGGATTTGTCGAGGTGACCGTGCAGGGAGCGCGAAGCAACCTCCTCAGGTTGCGTTTCCTCGGTCGGCTGAGGGCCACGGTCGACCTCTCCACGGCGACCGGGGGACGCATAGATATCCCTCTTTCGGCAGCCATTCTCAATCTTCCCCAGGAAATCGATCCGCGCAACGTCACGGTCGATAACCCGAAGATGCTGAGCTTCAGCTTCGAGCAGGTCATCACCAAATCGGTACCCGTCAGGATCGCCTATGGGGGGGAAATACCGCAGGACATCATTATTACCCGGCCGCCCGGTTTCATTCCGGAAAAAGTGCAGGTTCGAGGCGCTGCCAGCGTTGTCGGCGGTATCTCTCTAGTTACGACCGAGGAGGTCGATGTCCGGGGCCGGGACGGGCGGATATCGACGGAGGTTGGAATCCATGTCGGTGGAGCGGATATCACCGTCACGCCGGAAACGGTACTGCTCGAGATGGAGGTAAAGAAGAGGGCGGTGCGGACTCTTGCCAATATCCCGCCGACACTGCTGCGCGACGACGAGCGGTTGATCGTCAGCTACTCCCCGCGGATGGTATCGCTCACGGTGGAGGGGCCCGAGGATGTGGGAAAGAGGATCGTCTCGGACGACATATCGGTGATCTTGAATATTACGACAAAAGCGCCGGGTACATACCGCATTGAGCCCGAAGTGATCGTTCCGCCAGGTATAGAGAAATACTGGCTCGACATCGACGCGTTCGAGATCGAGATCCACGCACCAATGCCCGACGAGTTCGATACGCATGAAGAAGGGTAAATTCATACGGATAGATTACAGTATGCTCTCCTCGTACATGGGGCGCTCGGCCACCGTGATCATCTTTGCGCTGATCGTTGCCCTTGCCCTCGGTGCGCTTTTTCTCGAGGAGAACGATATGGCGCATGTCCCGATCTCGATCGGCGTATATGCGCTTGATTCCACACGTTCGTGGGTGGCACTCGAATCCCTCGCCGATCTCGCGCGGGAGAAGGGGGCGGGGGATATCACCTGGCATTATCTCGATGCGGATGCTCCGCCTGCGGGGTGTGATTTTTATCTCATGACCTCCGTACAGGGAGCGCCGTATATCGCAGAGGGCTCTCTGGCGTGTGCTCTGATAGTGACGGTGAGACGCGGTATACGGTATGCCCGCGGGGGCATTATCGCCCCCAAGGGTGTTGATCTCGATTCGTTGAGCGACGGGACGGTGCTCTTCACCTCTCCGCTTTCGGCCGTCGGATATCTCTCACCCTACGCGGCCCTGGCGGAGGCAGGGTATGCAGGAGGCGACCCGGGACGCTTCGCATTCGCCGGTCCGTACATGAGTGACGAGAGGGTGATTTTCGGTGTGCTGTTCGGGGCGTACGATGCTGGAGGGATCGGTCTCGAGCGGTTGCATTATCTGGAGCAGCTCGGGATCGTACCGGACGGCGCCCTCACGGTCCTGCTGGAGGGCGATCCGATACCCGAGATGATCGTCGCGGTCGAGCCGGCGGTGGAGCCGAGAAAACGGCATGGATTCTGCGAACGACTGCCTATCATTCTCGAGAAAATGCCGCATTTTCTCGAGGCGGACCTCGCCGTGATCGGTATCGCCGGATTCGTCGCGCCGCGGCAAGAGGACCTGGACCTTCTCGAATCGATCCCCGGCCGTCTTCCCGACCATTCCTTCGCACCGGCCACTCGGCGGTAGCGCGTTCGCTAATTGCACGAAATATTTGAACTTGTTCGGGTAAAATGACTATAGTAGTGTATTCGTTCGCGTACGGCCTGGATTGCTTTGAGCCGGGAGGGGCATGCAAACGTGAATCGAGAGAGGCTGCGTTGGATTCCATTGTTCGTGTGGGTGGCCGTTGTGTTCGCGATGCCCAATGTCCTCAGTCTGTCGGGATCAGGCCCCGATTTACCGAGGAGTTTCGACAAGGTTATTCATTTCATCGAGTATGCGGTCCTGGCGCTGCTGATATACTGGGGACTCGTCCAGCAAGCGAAGCACGAGCGTTTACTGACGTTCTGCGCGGTTGTGTTCGCCGGGATGGCGATCGGTGCACTGGACGAGTTCATACAGTACTTCATCCCTCATCGTGATTCGAGTATCATGGATTGGCTCTCTGACGCCGCCGGCATACTCGTTGGGACCGCGCTGGTGACCGTGCGTTCGGTCTGGGCGGCAAGGAAGAAAGCGTCGATATGAGATTCAAGAGACCACGAGGAACAAACGATCTATTCGGTGAGAGGATCGAACTCTGGCTCGGTGTAGAGGAAATGCTCACCGGCGTCATGAAGCGCTATGGATATTCCGAGATCCGAACGCCGATCTTCGAGATGACCGATCTTTTCATCAGGACGGTCGGTGAGGGAACCGATATCGTCACCAAGGAAATGTACACCTTTACGGACAAGAAAGGGCGTAGCATGACGCTTCGCCCGGAGAATACGGCACCGGTGATGCGGGCATTTCTCGAAAACGGGATGCATCGCCGCGGCGGGATCACTCGTTTCTACTACATCGGCCCGATGTTCCGCTATGACCGTCCACAGGCGGGCAGGTACCGTCAGTTCAATCAGATCGGCGCCGAGGCGATCGGCACCGCCGATCCGGCAGTCGACGCCGAGATCATCGACCTGAGTCTGGCACTCTACCGTGTGCTCGGGTTTCCTCCGCTCGATGTACGTATCAACAGCGTTGGATGCCCCGTTTGCAGGCCGGGATACAAGAAAGTCCTTCAGGAACATCTCAGAGGGCTCGAGGGGGACCTGTGCCGCGCATGCTGCGAACGGGCCGTCACCAATCCGCTCCGCATCTTCGATTGCAAGGAGTGCGCGGAGGTGAAGGAACACCTGCCGGTGATCACCGGACACCTCTGCGAGGAGTGCGCCACGCACTTCGAGAAGCTGAAGGCCCTGCTCGATAGCCTGGGGATCGCGTACACGCTCGATCCTCTCCTCGTCAGGGGACTCGATTACTATACCAAGACGGCGTTCGAGATCATCCACCCCGGGCTCGGCGCGCAGAACGCCCTCTGCGGCGGTGGGCGTTACGATGGGTTGGCCGAGGACTGCGGCGGTGATCCTCTCCCCGCCGTGGGATTTTCAGCGGGAATGGAACGGCTCATGGAGATCCTTCCCGAGGAGACGATCAGCACACTGCGCGGGGGTGTTGTCGATGTCTACATCGTGCTGCTCGATGAGTCGCTGGCGGGGAGCGCATTGATCCGGGCACGGGAACT
>CBFCXB010000018.1:0-13471 GCA_965601905.1 uncultured bacterium
AGCCCTTACACCCGCTACAACAAGACCCACACGCTCTTCATCAGGGCCGTCGACGATCAGGGAATGCGCTCGAAGCCGGCGTACCGCTCGTTCACGGCCTTCACGCTGGCTCCCCACATTTTTATCCGTGAGCCCTACGTGAACAATCCCGGCAGCCAGGTGGAGTTCATGGCCCCCGTGATCCATTTCCGGTGGGAGGGCAAGGATCCCCTCGACTCCCCCTGGAACTATCAGGACGTCGATTCGGTGCGCTACCTCTACACGCGCCACAGCGGCTTCATCCTCGAGAGACTCAACATGTATCCCGAGATGTACGAAGATCTGTGGTCCCCCTGGATCGCCTACGACGAACCGAGCGATTCGGGAAAAACAACGACGCTCGGCGACGACGAGACGCTGGAGATGTACAAATCGTACATCTTCGCGGTACAGGCCAAGGACGATGCGGGAGCGATCAGCTCGATATTCGACGCCAGCACCAACGTCCGTTGTTTCATAGTGATGAAACCGACGGGGCCGCTGATCACCGCGTACGAGCCGTACCTAGGGACCGCCAGGTTCATCGGAACCGATTCGCCGCCGATGATGGTGTACACGCCGGCCGGACTGCCGATCAGATTCAGCTGGACCGGCGACGCGAGCGATTACGGCGGTACCGTCTCCACCTTCCGCTACGGCTGGGACGTCAAGGACCTCGCCGATCCCACCGATTGGGCCGTCGAGCCGAGCCCTTTCCACACGGCGGCTCCGGAAAAACGTTTCTACTCGGGCATCCACTCCCTCTACATCGAGGCGCTTGACAATCTCGGCACACCGACGGTCGGAAGGATCGAGATCAACGTGGTACCGCTCGTGATGGACCGGAACCTCCTCTGGGTCGACGACTTCCTCTCCAACGACGATTTCATTCAAGTCAACTACATGATGCCGAAAGAGAGTGAGCACGACGCCTTCTGGATCGAAATCTGCTCGCGCGCAAGCAATTTCAGCCAGGATCTCGACGTATACGACACGGCCGAGCACTTTTTCAGTGCGCCCAGCCTTCAAAAAATGTGGCGGTACAAAAATATCGTCTGGACCTTCGGTTCCGCACGGTGGGATTTCAACACATGGTTGATGCTCATGCGGCGCACATCGGAGCAAAGCGTGGGAGGCGCCGTCTCCAATGTTAAATACAATATATTATCATACTACCTGAAGTCCGGCGGACACATCTGGTCGGCGGGAAAGTCGGACCGCACGGGGGGACTGGCGGCAAATATCTGGCGCCTGGTATTTCCCATCCATCTCAAGTGCGAGTGGAAAACCGGTCCGGGATCCGGCTGCCAGGATACGACGGGAGCCAATTACTTCCCGTACCGTGATTACTGCGTCTCGATGCTCGACAAGGCGTACGGCATAATGAGACAAGAGGCTGATATGCCAATACGAACGATCGACTATGATGCCATGACGCACGCCGTCGTGGACACCCGCGACCACGTCACCACGTCACATCCCGAGCTCCCCGAGGCGCTTCACCTCTGGGAAAAAGTCACAAGACCCAACATGTTCTTCGACCCGATGGTCCGCGGCTTTTACTACATCGAGCTCTACGATCCAAAGTACTGGATGCGAAGAAACGATCTTACATCGCAGTCCTGCTTTCATCCAATGTACCGCATGAAAGCGCGCAACGCCCGTTCCGCCATCAACGACGCGGTCATCGCATTCTGGTCGACCAAGTATGCCGGTGTGCAACCCGAGGCGCCCGGGACCATCGCCGCCCCGAGCGTGCATTGTGGTATGTCTCTCTGGTTCTTCGACCGCGACGAGGTGCATGAGCTCGCCGACGTCATCTTCAAGGAGTGGAACATACTGCGGGAACCATGACCGCCGCCATGCGGCGTCGCTGGCGTTGTGCCGGGAGGTACGGAATCACCCCCACCGGCCAGCCGCAGATGATAAGTGACGTATTTATGCTGAATTATGTAATTAACACTGGAAACATGCGGGCTCAGATGCTATAATGATGATGGTCGAGTGTAAGTCATGTCCACTCATGTTGTTAACGAGCCCGCGAAGCTGGGGTAAGACATCATGATACTTTCGAGATGCCGTGTGGTATGGCTGGCGCTGGGGAGTTTTTTGTGCCTGCTTGCTTTGTCTCTCACCCTCCTCGTGGCGGAGCCGGTCGATCGAGCCGCACACCTGTACGCACAAAATAAAAAAAACACTCGCGGACCCGTGGTTGACGGTCGTTACGTGCACAATGTGGGCAACCTCCAGATGAACGTCACCAACTGGGGATTTTTTGGCTCGCTGCCGAAAAGCCGCTACCCGATGGCGGACCAACCCTCCGCCCAGTGGCCCGCCGGTTCGGGGATCGACTACCTCTACGCGGCGGGCATCTGGGTCGGCGCGATCAGCCAGGGAATTCCGTCCGTTTCGACCGGATACCCCGAAACCGAGTTCTACCCCCCGCAGGATCCGCGCGGCGACATCTACGTGTCGTCGGAGGGCGCCCTCGGGGGTAACCGGCCGCCGGGACCGTCGAACGACGACTTGGATACCCTCTTCAACGAGGACTGGTTGAACGGATGGGACGACGACATGGACGGCCGCGTCGACGAAGATTTCCAGGCGATCGGCAAACAGATGTTCTGCTGCTTCTATACCGATGACCAGATCGCCGCCCAACAGGTCTTCCCCGAGCATACCCCGATGGGGATCGAGATCCGCCAGGAAAGCTATCAGTGGGGTGAAGACGGCCTGAACGACTTCATCGGTGTCCGCTACTACGTAACGAACGCCAGCATGAATTACCTGAATGGAGTCTATATCGGGATATACGCCGATGTCGATGCAGGCCCCCGCGAATACGGCAGTTACCACATGGACGACCAGGTGGGCTATTTTGAGGGTATCTGGTGCGTTCAGAAAGATGATGCCGAAATTCCCGTCCACACGTATGTCGGGTACGTGTACGACAATGACTGTGACAAAGGAAGGACGCCGGGCTACTTCGGTATAGCCCTGATGGGGTATCCCGTATGGATATACTACGGCACTGCCCAGGGATATGATTACCAGTGGTACCTCGATCCGGGTACACGCGGCTGGCGTCTCAGTACGTTCAGGATTTTTCGCGGCCTGCAGCCGTTCGAGCACGGCGGCGAACCGACCAACGATTACGAACGGTACGATGTCCTCTCCTCCCACAGGAAAGATGATAACAGCATATCCGCCAACGATTACAAGATACTGATGGCGGTCGGTCCGTTCTTCCTCGAACCGGGGCAAACGCATAACGTCGATTTCGCCTTTGTGTGCGGCGAGGGTCTGGAAGATATGCTCGACCACACGGCGGCCGCGCAGCTCGTATACCAGGGGTGCTTCTACGACGACGATGAGGATCCCGAAACGGGAGTCATTGGGCGTGAGACGATGATCATCGGACCGGTCAAGGAATTCATGCCCGATCCGTGCAATTCATCTCTAAGCTACGATCTCGCGCCGAAGGAAACCGCCTGGGCCAACAGGGACTGCAGGGAGGAGATCTGGAAGTGGCAGTACTCCAAGTGCTACACGCCGCCGGGGATCGATAAAAGCCGTTACGTGACGGGAGTTCATGGCAGGGAGGCGCGCCTCAACTGGATCACCGGATCGGCTCCGCCGCCGCCGCATATCAGGCTCGTCCCGCAGGACTGCGCCGTCACGGTACTGTGGGACAATTTCAGTGAAACCGTCCTCGATCCGATATCGCTCCGGAATGATTTCGAGGGGTATCAGATCTGGCGGGCCGACGGCTGGCACCGGCCGTACGGCACGACGACCCTGAGCGGACCGACGGCCGACCTGTGGCACATGCTCGCGCTTCGGGACATCGTCAACGGAATCGCCCCCAATGTAGATTTCCGGCGGCCCTTCGAGGTGGGAGGCTGGCAGTACGAACCGATCCCTGATTTACCCGACAAGGACCAGATTATCGCCCTGTTCGAGGATGAACTCCTGCAAGCGCCGCTCGACAAGGTGCCCTGCCCGCCCGAACTGAGCGAGGAGGTGTGCGACACCATCGAAGCGCTCGCCCGGTTCAATCTCGGCCTCGACGGCGGGAGGCAGTACTACAAGTTTATAGACGACGGCGTGAAGAATGGCATTCATTACTTCTACTCGGTCATCGCGTACGATCATGTGATCAGCGGCGGGGAACCGGTCAGTATCGGCCGGTTCAATTCGCCCGCTTCGAATTTCAAATACATCACCCCCCTCTCCAGAGCGCAGGAGGCCGATGAGTTCGAGGAGAAGAAAGTCTACGTCGTACCGAATCCCGTCACGACGGAGAACGTCGAGCCGTGGAGCCTGAATCCGAACAACAGCGATCCGACGGGGACAAAATGCGAATTTCACAACCTCCCGAGGTGCCGTAGTACCGTGCGCATCTACACCATCTCGGGCGATCTCGTCCAGTTGCTCCATCACGACGGAAGCGATGGGAACGGCACCCTGAAGTGGAACCTGCTCTCGAGAAACGGCCAGGAGATCACGAGCGGCGTATACCTGTTCAGCGTGGATCCGATGGACGGCGCATTCACGCGAACGGTCGGCAAATTCGTAGTGATTCGATAATCGCGCTCCGCGGGACAACTTACCTGAAGTACGAGATAACGACGGGACCCTCCAGCGGATGTCCCGATACGATCGGCGTCCAGTCCATGGCGTACCGTGATTACTACGTCACGGTCCTCGACCTGGAAAGAGATCACAAAGCCGGGGCGGTTCTTCGATCCCTTCGTGCGGGGATTTCACTACGTGGAGATATACGATCCGAGTTACTGGATGCAGGGCCGGGGGTTCAATTCACGACCGTGCTTTCACCCGATGTACGGCATGAAAACAAGAAACACGCAGTCGGTCGTCAATAATGCAACAATCTCTTTCTGGACGACCGCCAATGCCGACGTCATACCGAATGCGCCCAACACGATCGCCGCGCCGAGCGTGCAGTTCGGAATTCCCCTCTGGTACCTTGATCACGATGAAGTTCACGCCATCGCCGATGCGATCTTCACCGAATGGAAGCTGCCCATCGACTAGCCGGACAACGCATTACTACGTAATATATCTATTGCCATACCACGGATCGAAGTGTATAATTTCAGATGGAATGGAGCAATTTAACTCTCCCCTATTCCTGAAAGAGCCCGCGTACCAGAGAGTAGGGTATGGCTATTAATTACAGACGTAGGGCGTTATATCCAGTTAACGGCATTACGAGCGCGGGCGCGCGCGCGGCGGGGGCACTTAATTGCAAATCCGGTGATCGTTCAGCGCCGCACGACGACAGGAAAACACCGTTCAGCCGCGCTTATCCGAGCGGGAAGATCATGAGGATAATCGCCTGCGCGGCGCTGCTCGCCGCCGCCCTGTTCGGCGCGTGCAGCGAGGATCTGTATACCGGCACCGACCGTGTGAATCAGCCGCCGACCATTCGGCTCGTCCACGGTCCCGAACGGGAGCACCTCACCGTATACCAGGTCCATTTCTACTGGATGGGTTACGACACGGACGGCCGTATAGAGCATTACGAGTACGTGCTTGCCTCCGGTGATCCGATCGGATTCGATCCCGCCGACACGACCGGTCTCGACAAATGGACCAAGACGGAGCTCACCGATATCGAGTTCGAGGTGTCCGCCGACGAGATGGACACCATCATCACGATAGCGTATAACACGTATGCCAGATTCCACAAAACGCACACCTTTTTCGTCCGCGCCGTCGACGATCGCGGTATGCGCTCGGGGACCGTGTACCAATCGTTCACCGCCTTCACCCTGGCTCCCCACATCTTCATCACGGAGCCGCCGCCCGAGCCCACCGTCGACACACAATTCCTGACGCCGGTCATCGTTTTCAAATGGGAAGGCAAGGACCCTATCGACTCGCCGTGGAACTACCAGCAGGTCGATTCTGTGCGATACATGTACACGGTCTATTACAGCAGGCTTATAGAAGATCTCAACAAGCGGCCCGAGACGTTCAACGACAAGTGGTCCCCGTGGGTGTCCTACGAGGCTCCGGCCGATTCGGGAAAAGGCACCATTCTCGGCGACGACGAGCTCCTCGAATTCACCCGAGCATACGTATTCGTCGTGCAGGCGATGGACGAGGCGGGGGCCATCAGCGCCATATTCGACGAGAAGACGAATGTGCGACGATTCATGATCAAGGAGCCTACCGGTCCCCTGCTGGAGGTGCGCGAGCCGTACCTCGGCACCCACTACTTCATCGGCACGAAGTTGAATCCGCTCGCCCTGTACACCCCCGCAGGATTTCTGTTGAACTTCAAATGGGTAGGAGACGCGAGCGACTACGGAGCGTTCGTATCGACGTACCGCTACGGATGGGACATCAAGGATCTCGCCGACCCGAGTCAGTGGGAAGTTGACGCGGCTCCACACCACAAGAAGGCCCCGCAGCGGAGCTTTATCTCCGGCGTGCACTCCTTCTTCATCGAGGCGGTCGATAATATCGGCGTCGTCACTCTCGCCAAGATCGATATCACCGTCATTCCGACCACGATGGACCGGGACCTCCTCTGGGTCGACGATTTTCCATCGAACGACTTCATCCAGATAGTGTACGCCACACCAACCGAGACCCAGCACGACGAGTTCTGGATCGACATCTGCTCCCGGGCGAGGCAGTTCGATCCGGACATCGACATCTACGATACGGCCGAGAATGACTATTTCACACCGGATCTCAGCCGCCTGTGGCGATATAAAAACGTCATCTGGACATACGGGACAGCGCGGTGGGATTTCAACACGTGGATACAGACGGTCAATTTCACCCCCGAGCAAGCCCTCGATCGGCTGGGGGGAAAATACACGTATAACATTTTGCAGTTCTACATGCTCCTCGGCGGGCACGTGTGGACGTGCGGACGGTCCGACAAACACGGCGGATTGGCGGGATGCAACCCGGCGAAAAAGATCGGGCCGTGGGACGACATCATGACGCGCAATCTCATCTTCCCCCTATACCTGCGGTGCGAAACGATAGCAGGACCCCGGGGCGGATGTCCCGACACGCTGGGCACCAACGCGATGCCCTGGAAGGACTTCTGCGTCAGCGTCCTCGACAAGGTTTACGGGGTCTGGCGACGGGACGGCACGGTGCCGACGCGCAGCATCGATTGGGACGCCTTGAAGCATGTCTACCGGGACCAGGATGACGATGTCACACTCGCCCACCCCGATCTCCCCGAGGAACTGCACCTCTGGGAAGAGGTCACAAAGCCCGGCCGTTTCTTCGATCCCATGGTGCGCAGTATGCACTATGTCGAGATCTACAACCCCAAGTACTGGATGCGGACCCAGGGACTATGGCCACGGTCATGCTTTCACCCGATGTACCGCATGAGAGCGAGAAACACCAAATCCGTCCTTGACAATACGACAGTCGCGATATGGTCCACGGTCCACGCCGATGTCGTCTCGGGCGCCCCAGGCGCGGTGCCGGCGGCGAGCGTACACATGGGAATCCCGCTATGGTACTTCGACCATGACAAGGTGCGTGAACTCGCCGACGCGATCTTCAAGGAGTGGCAGATCAAATACGACTAGCGGCGCGGAATGCCCCGGGGCAAACACAAACCACGGGGAACGCTTGCAGAGAAAACTCTTCATCTCCCGGTAAACCTCTCCTATAACATCTCCTATAACATCGTAATAACCGAAAGCCGTTTTCCTGACGCGCCGGGAATAACGGCAGTTTAGGGATTGACTATAGGATTGATTCCGTCGAGAATATCGGTGAAACAGCAATGATTGGAATCCGGGAGCATACGAAACGAAAGAAAGGCAGGTGGAGCATGAAACGGAGCACCGCTCTCATACTCGTCGTCGCCCTCCTCTTCGGGCTCTACGGTTGCAGTGAGTGGAGCCGCACCAAGAAGGGCGCTGTAATCGGAACCGCAACCGGAGCGGCGGTCGGCGCGGCGATCGGCAAGCGGACCGGTAACACGGCGGTCGGCGCGATTCTCGGCGCTGCGATCGGAGGCGCCGCCGGCGCGTACATCGGTAACTACATGGACAAGCAGGCCGAGGAGATCGAGCGCGACCTCGAGGGCGCACGGGTCGAGCGCGTCGGGGAAGGGATCAAGGTCACATTCGATTCCGGCATACTCTTCGACGTGAACAAGGCCGCCCTGAGGCCCGAAGCGAAGACAAACCTCAACAAACTCGCCGTCATTCTCAATAAATACGCCGACACCGATGTTCTGATCGAGGGACACACCGATTCGACGGGACCCGAGGAGTACAACCTCGATCTCTCGCGCAAGCGAGCGCAGTCCGTGGAGAACCACATCGCCTCCCAGCAGGTCGATGCGACGCGGTTCACCATCATGGGGTACGGCGAGTCCCAGCCTATGGCCACGAACGAGACGAGCGAGGGCCGGCAGGAGAATCGCCGCGTCGAGCTCGCGATCATGGCCAACGAGAAGTTGAAAAAGGCGGCGGAGACGAAGATCTAGGGATAGGGGGATTTCGACACCGACATCGGGAGCGAAAAAAGACCCCGATCTCGCTCACACCTCCATGATCGAATACGGGGGTGTATTCCCTTGACAGGGAATCACCCCCGATGTACCATCCATTCCACATAGCTCCAGGTGCTCACAGGAGCATACAGGGAAGAGGGTGCGATTCCCTCACGGACCCGCCACTGTGATTGGCGAGCTCGCCGCCCGGCGCCACTGGTGCGAGGCATCGGGAAGGGGGCGGCAGCAATCGAGCCATAAGTCAGGATACCTGCCTGGAGACCGGATTCCCTGGATCTCTTCGAGGAGCGAGAGGAAAGGGAGAGGATAATTCCCCTCCGTGATTCTTCGAAAATCCGGAGGGTTTTTTAATCTCTCCTCCACGTCATATCAACCCTCATTCGGGAGGCTGCTGATGAACGCGATGCGGCTCGCAAGCTGTTCTTTGATCTGTCTGGCATGTATTTTTTCCCTACGTTCGAACTCCATCGCCGCCGAGGATGATGAACGCCTCTACTACGCCGATGAAATCCTGGTGACTGCATCCCGCATCAAGTGGCCGATCGAGAAAACCGCCAGCAGTCTCACCGTTATAACCAAAGAAGACATACGAAAGTGCCAAACGACAAGCGTGGTCGATATCCTCCGGGCCGTCACGGGAATGGAGGCGGTCCGGTCGGGGAGCACGGGTAAAACATCGAGCGTGCTGATACGGGGATCGAACAGCAATCATTGCCTGTTGATGATCAATGGAGTGCCCCTGAACGATCCGACCACCGGCGGGTTCGACTTTTCCAATCTTGTCACGACCGATATAGAAAGAATCGAGATCGTCCGCGGTCCCCACGGCATCCTGTACGGCTCCAACGCGATCGGCGGCGTCATCAATATCGTGACGGATGCCGTAAAGAACGGGGCGCGGCGCAGCATTTCCCTGTCCGGAGGTTCGTTCGGTACGGCCACGGGATCGGCGAGCGCCTCGGGATCAACCGGCAACTCCACCTATACCTTTTCGCTGTCCAGGCTCATTACGGACGGACGTTTCGAGAATGATTTCTACAAGAACACCTCCCTCACCGGCACCATTTCCAGCAGGGTCACCGACAGCTCGGAGCTGACCCTCGGGATCAAGTATTACGATGTGAGCTCGGGAATCCGCGGTCCCTCCTTCGACGCCGATCCCGACGCGATTCAAAACGGCGGCGCGTTTCTCGTATCCTCAACGTACAAACACTACATTCACGGCAATTGGAATTTTTTCCTGAGAACCTCTTTTTTCACGAACGAGATCACATTCGACGACCCCCTCGACGCCCTCGATACGGGTCCGTTCGCGGGCGATATCTTCTCGGAAATCAATTCAGACATTCAAAATATCACATGGCAGAACAATATCCGCTTCTTCGATCGCGTATGGGCCGTCTCGGGACTCGACTGGCGGGAGGAACGGACCACCAACAGCAGTTCCTCCCCGTTCGGCCCCACGAATTTCGACAGCAAGATCAGGAATGCCGGATTATTCCTCAACCTGATCTTCGATTTCGACAGGCTGTTCACCGCATCGTCGGGCGTGCGTGTCGATGACCACAGTGAATTCGGAACCGTATCGACATACAAGCTGTCCCTCTCCGTGCCCGTCCACTCAACGGGCACGATTATCAAGGGATCGATAGGAAGCGGTTTCAGGGCGCCGAGCCTCAACGAGCTCTTCTATCCCGGCTACGGCAATCCCGATCTGCTGCCCGAAGAAACGGTCGGATATGACATGGGGATCCATCAGGAGATCAGCCCCCTGCGAATGTCATTCGACGCGATGTATTTCAATAACGACTATACGAATATGATCTCTTGGAACCCCGAAACATATATCGCCGGTAATATCGGGAAATCGCTCAGCAGGGGCATCGAATTCAGTTCATCATTCAATCCGGCGGGCTCATTCTCGCTGAGGGGTTTTTACACGTACCTCCATACCGAAGACGTTTCGTCGGGAAAGGAGTTACTCCGGCGCCCGCGGCACAGCGGAGGATTCAGCCTGTCCGCGAGCAGAGGCCCAATCGATATACTGCTGTCGTCCGCCCTGATCGGCAACCGGCTGGACAATGATTTCGGCGGGCCGAAGGGGGAACACTACAACGCGTCATATTCCCGGTACGATGCATCGGTGACATACCACGTCGGCGAATCGTACGAAGCATTTCTCAGACTGGGGAACATTCTCGATGAGAAATACGACGAAGTCGCCGGATACCCCTCGCCGGGCATCAACACGACGGTCGGCGCGAGAGTCACCTTCTAGATCCTGAAATAGCCGGGGGCGGCGAGAATGCTTGATGTCTCCTCCCCGTTTGCTGTATCCTTCGATCGTGTGCGTATCGCAGCGACGGGAAATACTCCCACAGGATCAATGGGTAGTTCCAATGAATCATCGTGACCGCAAAGGAGGCTCGATATGTCAGTCGCACGTGTAACCGAGGTCGTGGCCGCATCGACAAAAGGTTGGGTAGAGGCCGCCATGGAGGGATTCGAGCGCGCGAAGAAGACGCTGCGCAACATTACGGGATTCGAGGTCATAAAGCATACCGCCCACGTGGAGGACGGCAAGATCGTCGAGTTCCGCGTGACGATGCGGATCATCTTCATTCTCGAGGAGTAACGGAAAGCTCGGGGTCTCGTCTCCGGCACGATGGCATCGGCCGCTATGATTCGGTCGTGTAATCCTCGAAGCCGTGCCGGACGATCTCGCCCTCGCACATGTAAATGACCTCTTAGGCGATGTTGGTCGCGAGATGGGCGATCCGCTCGAGGTGCCGCGAGCAGGAGAGCAGGTGTATGAGGCTCTCGAGCTGCTCCGGCCTGCGGCAAATGCCGTCCCGGATCTCGACGCACATATTGCAGCAGTGCGGACACGTCAAGCAAGCAAAGCGAGGAGTCACTCACATGAACGATACGATGAACGAGCAGCAATACTTCGAAAACCGGCTCGACGGTCAACTCGGCTGGTACAGCCGCCGATGCACGTGGAACAAGAGATGGTTCTACACGCTCAGCGTCGTCGGGTTCGCCGCCGCGGCCTCGATTCCCTTTCTCGCTCCCCTTATCAAGCAGTTCGGGTCCCTCCAATACGCGGTCGGGTCCCTCGGGGTCATCGTCAGCGTCACATCGGCCGTCATCGGGCTCTACAAGTTCCACGAGCACTGGGTCCAGTACCGGACGACGAGCGAGATGCTCAAGCACGAGAAGTACCTCTACCTCACCCGTACCGACCCGTACGACGGACCGGATCCCTTCGGCACTCTCGTCCAGCGCGTCGAGTCGCTGATCTCGCGGGAAAACGCCACCTGGATCGAGTACGTGAAACCGCAGAAGAAGAAGGAGTAGCATTCGCGATATAGAGAACCTGAAACCTCAGCTCCACGGAGTGATTATGAAGATACCGGTATTCGTTTCGTGTCCGACTTCATTAAACAGCAAACAGATGCACCGTAGGCAGCGTATTATCCGCGAGCTGAAACGACTGCAACTGGAACCGCGTGCCCTGGGCACGAGCGACTACCCTACCGATTATCCTCTCCGTGAAGTATACGTCATAGCGCAACATTGCTCGGGCGGTGTCATTCTCGGGTTCCGGCAGTTCACTGCAACGGCAGGAATTCTAAAAATGGGTACAGAAAGCGAAAGCAGGATAGGCGACCAGATACATTTCCCGTCACCGTGGAATCATCTCGAAGCCGGCATCTTGTATGGACTGCAGCTGCCCTTGTTGATCTTCAGGGAGGAACCGATGAGCGGCGGCGTATTCGACGAGGGTGTTACGGACGTGTTCGTACAATGCATGCCCCCTGCTATTCTATCAGCCGATAGGTTGGAGGCATTCCGCGAGGTTCTGCTGAAATGGTCAGCAAAAGTAAGAGAGCATTATTACGAGATTTGAATCATCGCGCGGAGCTAATTCATATTTCACGTGAACCATGACGGGAGTGAGCCGATGATGAGCAATGCATTCTTCGCACTGGCGATCCTGAGCGTTGTGTGGGGGATCGCATCCTCCATCGTGATCGCTTCTTTTTTATCCAAGCGGGGCGTCAAGATCAGCCTTCTGTTCTTCAGGGTCCTCGTGCTGAAGTATATTCATCAATACCATGAAGTCACGACCCATGAGAACGGAAGGCCGGGGCCGTGGTTTTACTCCTACATCATATCGATGAACCTCGCCTGGATTCTCGCGGTCATCGGATTCGCACTGAAATAAATCCGAGAAGTCGAGTTCGACTCGGAGGGAAATCCCACAAAGCTCATAGGGCTGTCCCTTCTGAAAATTCCATCCGGTTAGAAATTAGCTGTATTAATGTCAAAGTTCCTATCTGCATAAGTGAAAGGATATCAAGAATCGGGGACTGGGTGAGGAGATTTGGTGTATTAGAGACGAGAAACAACAGATCTAGATAGATTGATCCCTCAATGTGAATACAATTCTGGTGGATCAAGAGTCAGGCAGCCTGCCGAAAACACCGATGATGTAATCCACCGACCATCGGTTTTGTGCTAATCGGTCCGATATCAGGTGGCTGAACCGGTCTCGCGTTCAGACAATCCTTCTCCAAACCGAGATGAGTACGGCACTCATGGTAGTAGCGAAAGTGCTGCTTGAGAACTCGACGGAGATGCTTATCATTGAAAATGATTACGCGATCCAGGCATTCTCGCCTGATTGAGCCGATCGCCCGTTCGACGTACGGGTTTTCCAGGGCGAACGAGCTGCGATCAGCACTTGCTCGATACCCATTGATTCAACTCGGTGAATGAACGCTTCCCCGAATTTACGATCACGATCGCGTAATAAGTACTTTGGCGCAGTGTCCCACGGGAAAGCATTCACGATCTGCTGGCCTATCCAGGCGGCTGTCGGCGACTCGGTCACATTGAAATGAATAAATTTCC
>CBFCXB010000019.1:0-13366 GCA_965601905.1 uncultured bacterium
AGCGAGTACCTGTGGCAGAAAATCGAGATCGGAACCTCCGCCGACCTGTACGGCGTTTGGGGATCGTCCGGCACCGATGTCATAGCGGTGGGATCGGGGGGAACGATCGTTCGGTACGACGGATCATCATGGAACGTCTCGAGCAGCGTCACCTCCTTCGCCCTCTACGATGTGTGGGGCACTTCGAGCTACGATATCTTCGTGGTCGGTGCGGCTCGCACGCTCCTTCACCACAACGGGTATAGTTGGGGATTCATGAACAGCCCCGCCGCGGGTGACCTCTATTGCATCGATGGGACCGCGTGGAACGACGTCTTCGCCGCGGGGGTCGGGGCAATACACTACAACGGATCGATGTGGAGCACATCCCTCGGGACGGATAGACGATTGACCGATATCTGTGTACATTCGGCAACGGAGGCGTTCGCGGTCGATTCGACCGGCGACATCCTCCATTACAACGGCGCGGACTGGAGCGAGATCGACAGCCCCATACATAATACGTACCTCAGCGCCATCTGGGGAAGCTCACCGGATGACATATTCGTGGTGAGCGACGAGGGTGACATCTTCCATTTCGACGGCATAAGGTGGCGCAGGACGCATTCCACCGTCTACTCAGGGCTCAACTCTATCTGGGGCAGCGCCCCCAACGATGTCTATGCCGTCGGGCAGCACTTCACGGTGCTCCATTACGACGGCACCAAGTGGCAGTCCATGCTCCACGACGGCACCTATGAAGATACCTTCTACAGAGTCTGGGGAAGATCGGAGAGCGACGTATTCTTCGTCGGAACGGGAGGCGCCGTCTACCATTATGGCTCGCGTATATGACCATGGCAGCGCAAAACAAAGATACTCCATCATGCTCGGCCTGGTCGCCGCTACCATTCTGATACGGATTCCATTCCTCGAATCCTTCGATCTCGTCACCTATGACGGGACATTCTATATCAATATCGCACGCTCGATCCTAGCGGGTTCCTACCGTTCCAGCGTGTTTCCCATCGGCTATCCCGCATTGATCGCCGCGTTCATTCCGTTGATAGGTGACGGTGTCCGGGCCGCCCAGGCCGTCTCCGTGCTGGCCGGTATTGGATCGGTCCTTATTTTCTACGTGCTCTGCCGACGGTTCGCCGGCCGGTCCCGTGCGTTTCTCGCGGGTTTGATATTCGCGGTTACCCCGCTTTTTATCCGGCTCTCTACGACGACGCTCTCCGAGTCGACGTACGTCTTCTGGGTGCTGCTCGGCCTCCTGTTTTTCGCGCGTAAAAAAGAACTGCCAGCGGGACTCGGCCTGGGGATGGCGGCCATTACCCGGCCCGAGGCGATAGGCATCATCGGCGTGCTGTGCATACTCAGATTGAAAATGCCGAAACGCCTGTTCGTGCTCCTCGCAGGCTTCATTATCCCCTACTCGGTCAACGTCACGGTCCAATCGATCGCCGCCGACCAGCTCGTGTTGATTCCAAAAACGAAACTGTTCGGGACAAGCGCCACGAGCTGGAGGTTGCAGGAACAAACGCTCGAATTCGCCTCGAAAGAACGGTTGCAGGATAAAATCAGTCAGGAAATGCCGGACAGGAACGTCATCTCCGATTACATCGGCAGATTTCCGCAGGATCTTTGGATGCTCGCAAAACATGCGACCCCCTTTATCGTGCTCCTGGCATTCTATGCATTCTTCAAGAGGCGATCCTTCGTGCTTGCCATGTTCGCTCCGTTACCGCTCTTCCCGTTTTTCACATTCCGCGGCGAGCCTCGATTCATCTATCCATTCATTCCCGGAATCCTACTCTATGCGATCATCGCTTTGGAATCCGTCCAGAAACGGATGATACGAATTGCATTGACGGTCGCGCTGTGCGTCTCCGCCGCGGCGGGTATCGCCGCCAACAGGGATCAACTGATCCAGCCGGTCTCCGACGGATTTCAGTGGGCGAAACAGGTCGGCCGCACCATCCGCGGCCGGGTCTCCCCTGGGGATAGAATCGCCGACAGGAAACCGCTCTTTGCGTTCTATGCCGGCGGCGAGTACTTTGAAATCCCGATCGCGCCGATAGACAAAACCCTCGCCTACCTCGCCTCCAACAATGTCGAGTATCTCGTTCTCCACGGTAAAACGATCCAGATGATGAGGCCGCAGCTCCTGCCGATGATCCACGATCCGATGTTCGTTCGGAGCGAACTGCGGTACAGCCGTATCGTTTCACGGCAGGATGTTATCGTATGCCGGAAACAGAGAAATTCGGACCCGCTGACACGAAGGCGGCTCACACCTCCATCCGAAGATGTACTGTTCGGACCGTGCTGGTCACCCGACGGAACACTTATCGCGGTAAGAACGATCTCGACCTCCGGTGCAAGTTCCATACGTCTCATATCCACGCTCGACGGCCATACCGAACGGATCCTCACGGCAACGGCGCTTGACGATCCGATTGCATGGTCGCCCGGCTCTGATCGCATTGCTTTTGCCAGAAGCGACACAACGGGAATGAACGTCGATATTTTTGCATACCACTGTAATGGCACACTCGAGCGGATCACCACGCACATGGCGCTCGACATCTCACCGTGTTGGTCCGCGGATGGTTCGGAGATCATTTTCTCTTCGAATCGGTCGGGACAAGATGAAATCTGTTCGGTGAAGATCGAGACGGGAACGCTGGAGCAGATCACAGACGGCTGGCACGGCAGCTATCCCGCCATCTCACCCGACGGTGAAACGATCGCGTGGATTCGTGAAGGGAAGGGACTGTACCTCCTGGATCGAGGTACCGGTGAGATCTCCCGCGCCGCGGCGCCGCGGATGGTGAATTTTGCGCCCTCGTGGAGCCACGACGGCAGGTTCATTGCCGTAACGGGAAGTGATTGGGGAAAAATGGATGTATACATCGTCACCGCGGATGGGCGGGACGCCGTTCTCCTGACGAAAACGACGCGGCGCGAAGGACAACCCGGCTGGGCGCCTGGAGACACGGCCCTTGTGACCGCTACGATGCGTGGCGAGAATATGCAGCTGTGGATTTGTGCCGGTCTCGAACCGTACAAGGATCGGCTGACGGACCTTTCCGCGGACACGCGGAGATAGCCGGACATACCTATCCATGTGCGATAATCCTGCCGTGCTTGACGCCGGCAACAAATTTCTGTAGCATCACCGCGGCGCCAACATGAAGAGGGAATCTGCCTCGCAGTGCAGACGGTGGAGCGGTCGATGTCGATCCGACACAAAGAAATTGTGGTTCGATCAAGAGAATCCTCATCGAGCGGCCTATTTCCCGTATACCTTCTCCTGCTCACCCTCGTTCTCTACTGGCCTGCCCTGCGGATATTCTTCAGTCTGGACGATCTCCAGTTTCTCATGAAGGCGGCCGGTTTCGACGCGAACCCGTTCGGACTCCGGCGCATCGTGTCCGTCCACCTTTTCTTCACTGCCGCCTGGCGTCTCTTCGACGGACACCCGTGGCCGTACCATATCATCGGCATTGTTCTCCACGCCGCGAACGGATGGATCGTATTCCTTCTGGCGCGGCGGCTCGATCTGCGGGAAACGGCGGCCCGCGCGGCCTCGGTGCTATTTGTAGCGACGCCCGTCGCCTTTTTACCACTGCACTGGATCAGCGGCATTCAGGAAATCTCCATGACGCTGTTCGCATTGCTCGCAGCGTACTTTTTTCTCGGCCGTGGATACAAGTCGATGGTTGCTACACTGGCGGCGGCGTTCCTCTCGCTCCTCTGCAAGGAATCATCATTCCTCCTGCTGCCGGGTCTCGCCCTCATAATGCCCGTCTCCCGCAGGCGCCGTGTGATCCTGGGGATCGGAGGATTGCTGATGGCACTGGTGATACTGTGGAGCGTCGGGAGCTTCAAATCCCGCCCGGCGGGCGATCCCTACGAGACCGTTTTCGGAACCAATATCCTCTGGAATCTCCTCACCTACACGGCGTGGCTCGCCCGCATCTGGGATTGTTTTCCCGATAGGGTGCCGGAATATCAAACCGGCCTGGCGCCGTGGGGGTTGATCCTACCGTGTGTGCTCGGTATCGCATCGGTGCGTTTCCGCCGGATCAGGCTTCCACTTGCGCGCGCATCCCTCCCGTTCCTCCTCCTGCTCCTGCCGGTGCTGCCGCTCGTGAAACACAGCTATCTCTACTACCTCTACCTGCCGCTCATTCCATTCTGGCTGCTGGCGGGAGTATTACTGGCGAGAATTTCGAAGCGCCCCTTCGCCGTGGCTATCCTCGTTATATTTATCTTCTATTCGGCCATGCAGGGGATACGGCATCGTCGGGCGGAAATCAGGGAAGACGTGCTCGAGGATCCGATCCTGCGCTACGCCGAAACGGCGGGTAACGCCGTATCGTCTTTCCGTTCGGCGGGGGGCGTCATGCAAGGGGATCTCCAGATTATGACGCCATCGATGAGAAACAAAGTTGACCTCACCGCGGGGCTGCGCGGGCAATCCGGAACGGAACGCACCACGTTTCTCATGGTGGAGCGAGCCCTTATCGAGGGGCGTGCCCTCAAGTTGTTCTTTCCGTATGTGGAATCAGTGACCTTTCAGGGTCCCGACGGAGAGGCGCCGGGTTGGCAAAACAAACACCTCTACTGGACGTATGGACCGGGGAAAATGAAATATCTCGGTTACGGCGAAGAAGGGCGCTTAAAACTTGTCAACTATAGTATGTCTGCCGGCAAGTACCAGATAGCCGAGCGTAACATTCATACCATGCTCGAAATCCGCCCGGACGCTCCCAATCTGCTCCTCATTCTCGGTGATATCGCCCTGAAGCAGGGGGACGAAGAACAATTCGGAACCATAATCGAGAAACTCGAACAACTGGCGAGCGAGGAAGTTCCCCCCGGTATGGCGACACGGGCGCTGGACTCACTGAAGCGGCTCGCCCCTCGGCCCACACACAACAAGTAAGGAATTGCATATGGACCGAATTAACGATCACGGTTTTCTGTGCATCGGACACCGGGGTGCGATGGGTCATGCACCGGAGAATACACTCGCCTCCGTTGGCGATGACGCCGCGTCCGCATCAACGCTCGGGTCGCATTCCGTGCACCCTTCAGTAGCGTTCGTCGATCGCCGGTTCGTGGATGGCACACACGCACGCGGCCTGCGCGTCTTCGCCTTCACCGTCGGTCATCCGGGCGATATCGGGAGAATGAAAGAGCTCTGTGTGGACGGGATTTTTACCAACTACCCCGAACGGGTTCTGCAACTGTTCCCGTCCCAAAATATCATGCCGGGCTGGCGGTAACCTCGGCATCCTCCGAAGGCACTCTCCCGCCTCCATGTAAACGCGTTCCGCTGTAATAATATAACATCTTATACAATAATAAGATACTTAATATACTTCGTAGTTTACTTTAAGAGCTTATCGCTTTTTGATTTTTCATGTGGCAGTTTTTGCTGTTTTTGATATCATGGGATTTCACGTAAATAGAGAAAAATGGAATGGAGGTTATCCATGTCAAAATCGGTATTCGAAAAGCTACGGATCAAGGACGTCAACCCCGGTGCATGCTGGGGACCCAAGGGGTGGATCAAGGAAAAGGCCGGTAAGAATATCACATCTTACAACCCGGCAACCGGCGAAGCGCTCGCCGATGTCGTGCAGGCCAGCGAGAAATCATTCCAGACGGTCGTCACGAAAGCCGACGAGGCATTCAAAAAATGGCGTATGGTTCCCGCCCCGAAACGCGGAGATGTCGTGCGCGACCTCGGCGCGGCACTCCGTGAGTTCAAGGAACCACTCGGGGATCTCGTCACCCTCGAGATGGGAAAGATTCGCGCGGAGGGACACGGCGAGGTACAGGAGATGATAGATATCTGCGACTTCGCCGTCGGACTCTCCCGGCAACTCTACGGCCTTACGATGCACTCCGAGCGCCCCGCCCACCGGATGTACGAACAGTGGCACCCGATGGGAGCAATCGGCGTGATCTCGGCCTTCAACTTCCCCGTCGCCGTCTGGTCATGGAACGCCGCCATCGCGGCGGTGTGCGGCGACACCGTAGTCTGGAAGCCGTCATCGACCACGCCGCTGACCGGTGTTGCCATACAGCATATTGCGAACAGGGTCATGGCCGACCACGGCCTCGAGGGTATCTTCACCTTCGTCGTGGGCCCGGGAAGCACGGTCGGCGAGATGCTGATCAACGATTCGCGACTGCCGCTCGTTTCATTCACCGGCTCTACCGCCATGGGGCGCCGCGTCTCGGAGGTTGTGGCCAAGCGTTTCGGTAACACGATCCTCGAACTCGGCGGTAACAACGCCATCATCGTCACGCCCGACGCCGACCTCGAAATGGCCGTTCCGGCAATCGTTTTCGGCGCCGTTGGCACATCTGGACAGCGCTGTACATCGACTCGACGCATCATCGCGCACAAATCGATCGCCGGCAAACTGATGAAGAGCCTGATAAACGCCTACAAGCAGGTCAGGATCGGTGATCCTATCAAAGAAAACACGCTCATGGGCCCGGTGATCAACAAACCGACCGTCGATTTGATGTTCGACGCGATCGAGAAAGCGAAAAAAGCCGGCGGCGAGGTGATCTATGGCGGCCGCAGGCTCCCCGATCTGGGCGAGCTATTTGTAGAGCCCACGATCATCAGGGTGCCGGAGCAGACGGATATCATCCGCGAGGAGACCTTCGCACCGCTCCTCTACATACTCGAGTACGATACGATCGACGAGGCGATAGCAATTCACAACGATGTGGGGCAGGGGCTCTCGAGCGCAATATTCACGACGAACATGCTCGAGGCCGAGCAGTTCCTCTCCCATGCCGGCTCCGACTGCGGCATCGCCAACGTCAATATCGGAACCTCCGGCGCTGAGATCGGCGGCGCGTTCGGCGGCGAGAAGGAAACGGGCGGCGGCCGCGAGTCGGGCTCCGACGCGTGGAAGGGATACATGCGCCGCCAGACCAACACGATCAACTGGAGCAAGGAGCTTCCGCTCGCCCAGGGGATCAAGTTCGATATCTAACGGTGCAGCCCATCCGACGTGCGACGTCCCATCGGTACTCCGGCCGATGTAGCGTTTTTTTGCAGCCCGACCCGCATCAGTAGTATGACCGACGTACGCAATCAAGGCCGCCGAATCATTCCTTAAAAAACTGTCAGAAAATGCGCACACGCCGCATGTAGTGCGGCGTGTGCGATTGAGTGGTAACGCGGATAGTGTGCACCTATCGTATCAACAGCAGCTTGCCGTTCGATGTGGATTCCCCCGCCTCCAACCGGTAGAAGTAGAGACCGCTCGCGTGTCCGCGGGCATTCCACTCGACCGTGTGTGTTCCGGCCGTTCGCATCCCGTTCACCAGGACCGCCGCCAGCCTCCCCGTTACATCGTAAACGGCAAGTTTGACGTGAAGGCGTTCGGGGAGGGAATATTTTATACGGGTAACGGGATTGAACGGATTCGGCGAGGCGCCGAGGAGTTTCGGCCGCGCGATTGCCACATCATCGAGAAGCTGCGGTCTCCCCCCCCGGGCCTCCGGGATATGCGGATTGCCGACGAATGTGACGCAATCCGCCGCCCAGAAAACCGTTTCGTCCTCGAGTTCTCCGGTCAGAATCAGGCTCCGCTCCTCTCCTGAAGAGGGAATCCCGCCCGAGGCGAGCGCTTCGGCGATATCACGCACACTGAATTTCAACGCCAGATCGAGATAGCCGTCGCATCCGGCAGCGGAGCATGTGCAATCGGCACCGCCGGCTGCCGGTTGCGATACATCCCTGTAACCGCGACCTATGAGCAGCGGCGCCGCACCTTCCAAACGCACGGATTCGACATCGATATCACGCACGTCGAAATCTTCCGTACCGAGTATCGCGACGGGGAGGACGCCACCCTTCCCCGGCTTCGGATCGTCCACCTCGTAAATCCATTTCATATTGAACGGGTTGGGGCATCCACCCGGACGGATGTCCAGAACATCGAGCATCGGCGGCGGTGGCTCGAGCAGCCAGTGTATCTGCGTCTCGCGCCCTCCCACACCGGTTCGATAGAGGAAGCTGTCCGCCGCGCTGTATCCACACAGTCTCTGATACCCGGACTCCCGCGGACAATCGTTGTTGATCCAGACGACACTTCCGGCAGGCACATCGATCGGCTCGTCCATGCCGATACGGCACTTATCGATAACGACTTCCTGTGCCGGCCCGTAAATCGGTGTCTCCCGCCGGTCGATCCCGGTCATGGGATCGCCGTCGAGATCGTACCATATGCCGTCGTAGAGACGTTGCGCCATCGCCGCATTCTCCTTCATTCCGTCGAATCCCTCACCGGCGACGAATCCTATGGAGAAAACGATCGATTCGCCGGGCGGCAGCTCGGCGAAGGGACCGACGCTGATGAGCGCCCGGTAGTCTCCGGGCACCTCGCTGTTGCGGTCTATCCGGTGACTCGAGAGAATTTCGTAGCGCTGGAAGTCGTTCGTCGGATCGCCACCGTTCTCGTATGGCTGATCACCGGAAAAGGCCCGGTATGACCGGATACCGACATGCCTCGGCGCATTTATTCCGAGGGGATCGATCGTATGACCGAGCATCATCACGCCGAAGTAGCCGGGTGTCTGTCCCCCGTCACCGTCCCAGTCGTAACCGTACGCCATGCTGATCGTCGCCGGGCCGATATCGGTACAGATCGAGCCGGTCCAGAATCCCGACACATCATCGTTCCAGTACGGTCCGCCGCCGTCCGGCGCACCGACATCGAAATCGGCGAAGATGCCGAGATAGAGCTCCTCCAGTAACTCCGTGCCGGTATTGGTAATGGTGAACGTTGCGCCGACGAAATCGTCGAATCGTGGATCCTCCCACTGGTAACTCTCCTGCTTGATCGTAATATGGAGCGGCTCGTGATCGGGGTAAGATTCTATGGCCGTTGGCTGATCGTCGGTGTACCAGCAGCTGAACATCTGGTTCGAAAGGGCCGCAAAATCCTCATCGATCAGACCATCACCGTCGTTGTCGCGACCGTCGAGGAAATCCTCGTCAACCGCTCCATCGTGATCGTCATCGGCGTTTAAAAACGGCACGCGGGTTCCACCCGGCGCCCCGTCGAATGAGCGGTAGAATACATCGATCGGATCGTCGGTCGGTTGCAATTCGAAATCGAAAATCGCCGTCGAAACGGCGGGGATCCCCCCCTTCTTGGCGCCGACCCAGAGACCGGCGGCGTAGAGGTGCTCGATGCCGCTTCCCGCCGGCCATTCGGCCGACGGGGCGTGCGCAAACGGCAAGCCGGAAGAGGGCATCGATCCGAACATCCCCCAGTTCCCCACATGCATGTGCAGCTCGCCGACATTGTGCACCGTGCTGCCGTCGATAACGAATTCTCGATAGCAACCGCCCGGGTGTCTCTCCGTCGTGATTTCCTTCGCAGAAACGCCCGAAGTCACGGCAAAAACACACACGAGAAAAATGACCAAGGCAGCAGAGGAACTTTTTCGATTATGCATTGGCGGCCTCCTTACCTGACAATTCTCCAATAGCTTTGCGCAAACGCCTCCCGAACGTGTGGTGGGGATTGTAAAAAGAGAGCGGACCACCCTTACCAGATGTACCGTTTTTCATCCAGCTGTCTAAACGCATGCAACGATACATCATTAGTAATATAACTTCATTGTGGGGCAAGCGCAAGCATCCATTTTCCGCCATGTACGTAGTGCGCACCGTATTCAAGGGAAACACTCACATCCGGCAGGCACTTCATCGACTGGGACGGCCGCACCGACGCGGGGATGACCGCCGCGGCGGGCATCTATTTCATGAGAGTACTAGTCAACGGGAAGAGCATCGGCACGGCAAAGATATTACGTATGCCATAAAACCCATGGTGGATTGTGCGACGCCCGCTCATACGGTCTCATTCGAGAATAAAGAACGAGGCACGCCGCTGCACCGTTTCCAGCGTTCGCCGGTCCTTTATTGTCACGAGCATCTCGTACGCTCCCTCCCACAGCTCGCCGGTATCGATCGTGAGCCGTAGCGGTTGCATCGATCCAAACCCGGTTGTCTCAAAAGATGATGTGATCTCGAAGTCGGTATCGATCAAAACGGGTCCCCATCTCCTTCTCTGACAGGGTGTGACCGTATACTCGACCGAATAGAAGGCGAGCCCATCCTCATCCATATCGAGACCGTACACCTCGAAGTAGAACATAATAGGACGGGGTTTCTTGTAGAGATGTGTCGGATGGGGCACGACTTCGATGGCTCCCCTGACGAATCTGTAATTCTCTTCCGTCTCACTGATCCGTCCTGCGAACTGTATATCGCTCACGGTGAGTCGCCCGTCGAGAGTGGAAAGCCGGAGACTCTTTCGATACGACGAACTCCTCCCCGTAGTCCTGTCTATGACCTCCATTCCGAACCGGTAATATCCCGGTGGCAGCGTTACGCGCACCTGCCCCGGAACGAGGTCCGAATACGGTCTTCGCCGAATTTCAGGCGCGTCGGTAGTTATACAATCCGAGGCGAATGCGATGCTGTCCATTTGTGCATCCCTCACGAGCACGCGGAGTTCAATTTCCGACGGTTCATCACCGCTCCCCGATTCGAGGACAAGTTCGTTACGCGGGATCTCGAAATCGATCTCCGTCCTCAGCATCCCCGGCCCGCCCCTAAACGAATTGATATCCAAGTAGACGGGAAGCCTCTCCTCATCGATATCCGACGTGTGGCAGAAATCGATCTTTTCGGTAAGTCCCTCATTCGGTTTTTCCAGATCAGGTTGGATCAGTGGAAACATCGTGAACGGATCCTGGATAAAAAAGAACCATACAACAGCCTTTCCCCTGCTTGTCTGGGGTGCATCTTGTTGAGCTTCACGGAGCAAGCTGTTAACGCTGTACGGAATCTGCTCGTCGTAGAAGTACTCTCCGTTGTGCGTTATATCCGCGAAGGAGACGAGCATATCGAATGTCTCGTAGTACCACACCTCCCGAGGCGGACGGGCGCCGTACCGGTTGACGTCGGGTTCGGTGATCTTCCTGACATCCGGCTCACCGAACCGTATGTATATCTCCCCCCGCCGGTCCCAGCCCGGTTCACGGGTCATTAAAAAATTTTGGCGCGCCACGGCGACGCGCGCCTCATGCTCCACCCGCCGGTAGTTCTCCGGTGTCGTCGGTGTCGGGTCGGGTTGCAGCCAGAATATTTCGATCCACTCGTCACGCTCGGCCCTGGTCGACAGGGTCAGGTACTGCTTCCACTGGAAGCAGTTCATCAGGTACTGGAGACCGAGGATATACTGTTTCTCATCTGATTCGAGCTTCTCGAAACATACGTCTTCGTCGAACCGCCCGCTATTGGCATTAGATCGTGCCGAACCACGTGACGGCACCATAAAGGTAAAGAGAATTACCGTAACAGTCGATATATATCGAATCGTGTGAGATCGATTCATAATCGTACTCGTCGATGAGACAACCCGCATTCTCTATTTATAATTATATACTTGCAGGAGAAATGAGCAAGTACAAGTATACATGCGCCCTATTTGTTTTAATCGATATTGACATACGATATTTGCTAATCGTTGGAAGACGATCGAGAGGCGGATTGCCCGTTTAATTTTTACGGTGTGATTCCGCTCACGACGATGCACCTGCTGCCGCACGGACAATTCATATTCGACCGCACGGCCGGAGGAACACTTGCCAGGATACTGAAGCCGCCGGACTCATTCGAGATCGAGGCCACCACACGGGTGCCCTATAACACCGAGTGCGAGGTCGCCATCATGAATGGGGGATACGACCGGGTTGGCGGCGGCGATTTTTTCGCTCTCCTGCTCAATGTTATCAAGCTCCGCTGGTGTCCGGATCTCGAAATAAGTGACGATTACCTCATATGCAATAGAATCGGCAATATGATATGGGAGTGCGGCCTCGCACAAAAAATGGCGAACGAAGAACTCGACTTCAACGCCTGCCTGACGGTTCTCACGCAGGAACAGGAGAAACGGCGTCCCGTTATCGAGAGGGAGCCGGTCAAATCGAAACCGCATCTCACGATCGTCGATCCCGACGCGATACGTACACCGATCGAAGAGCTGGAGCTATCCTTGCGCACCGGTAACTGTCTCAAGGCGATGCAGATCAAAACGGTCGGCGATCTGCTGGAGTACTCGGAGAGAGATCTTCTCGCGATTAAAAATTTTGGCAGGAAAAATCTCAGGGAACTCGAGGAAGAACTCAAATATCTCGGATTCCATCTGAAAAACGAATGACAACGCCGGGGCAGGCCCCATGCTGGACCTCACGGAGAGCACCGTACGCGATACGTGCGGTATGTCAGCTGAATGTTCACCCTCCGGTTCTACCCGGCAAGCCTCTTTTTCGTATATTCCGCGAGCCCTCCCGCCTCGAATATCTCGAGCGCCTTGCCGGACATCGGTGTGAAGGTAAAGACACGATCGCCGATCGTGAGTGTCCCCTTCTCCGGATCGAGTACGGCCGTCCCGTGCCGAAGCGTCTCACGGCCCTCCCGTGCGTATTGCACGGCCTCGGGGCATTCGATCACGTAGAGCGCCTGGTTGATCGCGTTCCGGTAATAGAGGCGGGCGAACGAGGCCCCCACGACGGCCACGATCCCCGCGTACTTGATGCAGGTAACCGCCTGCTCCCGGGATGAACCGCAGCCGAAGTTTCGCCCCGCGATGATGATATCACCTTTCTTGACATTCTTCGCAAATGATGGATCGTAATCCTCCAAAGCGTGGCCCGCCATCTCCTCCGGCGGGAGCATCTCGTACGTGTACTTGCCCGGATAGATCACATCGGTATTGATATCGTCGTCATCGAGGATCCATACTCTTCCCTGAAGCTTCATCATTCCCTCCCGGGAAACGGCGTCGTTACGGCGACACGATCCTTCCCGCCAGGGCGGATGCGGCAACGGTCGCGGGGCTGGCGAGATAGATACCGGTATCCTCCTTGCAGCCCATCCTGCCCTTGAAGTTCCGGTTCGCGGTGGATACGCACGTCTCGCCCGGCGCGAGCACGCCTCCGTAGGCGCCGAGGCATGGGCCGCATGCGGGAACGGCGATCTGCGCGCCCGCCTCGAGCAACTTTTTCGCGATCCCCGTATCGTACGCTTGATCGAGAACCTTGCGCGAAGCGGGATAGACGAGCAGGCGCACTCCCGGCGCGATCCGTTTTCCCCCGAGAACAGCGGCTGCCTCCTCGAGATCCTCGAGTCGCCCGTTCGTGCAGGTGCCGAGAAGCGCGACATCGATCTTCACATCACCGACCTCGGAAACCGGCACGACGTTATCGACCTTGTGGGGCCGGGCTACCTGCGGTTTGATATCGGAACAGTCGAATGTCA
>CBFCXB010000020.1:0-13335 GCA_965601905.1 uncultured bacterium
AGACGAATCCGTTGAGTGGAACGTGCGCGCGCCGGGATCCGCGACGGGGCCCGGCAACATCGTCGTCCGGTTCGCGGGACCTCCCGCACAGCCCGCGAAGGATGTGAACACCGGCGCTGCGGCGGCCGTCGATACGGGATCGGTGTCGATACCGATCCAGACCGAGGCCGGAGGGGCCTCGATGCTCAATATCTCCGAAGAGGGCACGGCTCCACCGTATGTCGTTCCGCAGGGCGCCAGGAACGTGCCGATGCTCCGGATGACGGTTAGGAACAACACGACCTCCGCGATCGGCCTCGACACGCTACGGGTCGCCATCGAACGTGATTCGCCTTCCCGTTGGATCGAGACGGTCATCCTGGAGACGAAAAGCGGTGTATACCGCGGGGAAGTCACGTCGAGGCTCGTGCCCATAGTCGTCGGGCACCAGTATCATATGGAGGACAGCGAGATAGATACAATCCTCGTTCTCGCCGATATCGCGGCCGGGGCGCCCGCAGGAGAATTGCGGATACAGATCGCGCGGAGCAGTGATGTCGTATTCACAACTGTGGATTCACCGACGACAAGGATCGGCGTCGTATGGGGAGGGCCCAACGATGGCGATATCGCCACACACTTCGTGAGCGGGCCGATGTCGGTGATGAGCGGCAATTTCGAGGAGTACGCGCACAACTATCCCAATCCCTTCAGGGCGGGGAGCGAGCCAACGAAGATCAGTTACTTCCTCACGCAGGATGCGAGCGTGCGGATCGATATCTATGACTTGACGGGAATGCACGTGTGGTCGAAGGATATCGCCGCAGGAGAACCGGGCGGTACGGGTGCTGAGGGAGGCGCCTGGTGTGAGGTCGAGTGGGACGGCCGCAACAGTAACGGCAAGGTGGTGCGAAACGGTGTCTATATATGCCGCATACAGGCCGGTTCGCAGTCGGCGGCCATCAAGATCGCCGTGGCGAAATAGGAAAATGATGAAACGTCTGTGCGTATACCTGCTCGCAGCAAGCTTTATCGTCGCAGCGCCGTCCGCGCTCTCCGCGCAGGATGGCGCGGGGGGCACCCGGTCGATCTTCAGCCTCGGCGCCGGGTCCCGGGCGATCGCCATGGGGGGTGCCTTCTCCACGCTCTGCGACGATCCCTCGGCCGTGTACTACAACCCGGCCGGGCTCCGGTTGAATCGCTACCCCGGCGTCACGGTCAACCATATCCAGCTCTTCTCCGGATTCAGCGATGCGACGTACGATTTCGTCGGGCTGGTCTATCCGACACTCTCGGTCGGCTCGATCGGCCTCGGATTTATGACGGCGGGAACGGGGAGCATACGGGGATTCGATGAGTTCAGCAGGGAGACAGGGGAGATCTCGTACCGTGAGAGCCAGGCGATGCTCGCGTACGGATTCGACCTGCCGTGGAAATTATTCGGACGCTACACCTTCGGCGCCACGGCGAAGGTTCTGAACCAGCGCGTCGGAGATTTCTCCGACACGGGGGCGGGATTCGACGTGGGTATTCTCTACACGCCGCCCGTCCTCGATGGGTTGGTCCTCGGGTGTAACCTCCAGGATATCGCCGGCGCCGAGACGAAGCTTGTCTCGGAGAGCGAGAAGGTCGACCGGACGCTGATGTTCGGCGCGGGATACCGGTACCTCTTCGAGAACGGTTCGGCGCTCGCTGTGGGTGTTCAGTTCGATATGCCCGAACGTGCTGACAACGATTTCCGCGCGGGCGCGGAGTACTCCTATAAGCAGATAATGTCGATACGTGTCGGTTTCGATTCGGAGATGATCACGGCGGGTATCGGCGTATCGTGGCGAGGGTACACGGTCGATTACGGTTTCTTCAGCCGGGACGAGGCGGGGAGTTCCCATCCGGTATCCCTCTCGGCCCGCTTCGGATCGAGTATCACCGAAAAGATACGTTTCCGCGAGGAGCAGCGTGCGCTCGAGGAGGAACGTCGCATCCAGGAGATCTTCTCGAACCGCGTTGCGGAGCATCTTCAGGCGGCCGCGGAGCACCGGACCGCGGGCGAGCTCGATCAGGCAATCGACGAGCTGAAGATCGCCCTCGACTACGATCCCGCAAACAGCGCCGCCGCGGAGACCCTCGATGTGGTCAGAACCGAGGTACTCGAGCGGGAGCGCGAGCGGACGCGCTCGGCCGAGACAGCGCTTCTGATCGAACAACATTTCAACCTCGGCCTGAAGTACTACAGCGACAGCGAGTACACCCTCGCGCGGGCGGAATGGCTCAACGTTCTCGAGCTCGATCCCGGGAGCGAGCAGGCACGAGAGTACCTGCAGCGGACCGAGGAAAGGCTCGCCGAGCAGGTGCGCGAGCACCGGGCGCGGGCGCTGGAACTCGAGCGGAACGGACAGCTCGCGGCGGCAATAGCCGAGTGGAATATAGTGCGGATGATCGAGCCGGGATCGAGTGAAGCGCGGGCCGCGATCGAGCGGGTCGAGGAGCACATGGAAACGCTGAGCCGGGATTACCGTAACGCGCGCGATCGGCTCGAGACAATTGAACTATTCGAGTCTGCTTTGACCGCCTTCGGAGAGGGGCGCTATGCCGAGACGATCAGCCTGTGCGACCGGCTGCTCCAAAGTGAACCGGATCATGAAGAGGCGCGCGATCTTCTGCGGCGAGCGACCAGACGGATGACTCCCCTCACCGAAGAGGAAAAAGAGGAAATACGGCGGCTGCACATTCAGGGCATGAAATACTTTACCCAGAGTAATTACAAGGCTGCCATCATCGAATGGCAGAAGGTGCTCGAGATCGATCCGGACAACGAGAGCGTCAAGAAGAATATAGAGGAAGCCAAGGCGCGTCTCCAGAGAATAGATTCATCGGAAGGCGAGTAGGTGAAGCGCGAGCTGCTGAAAGATCAGGAAACCTTCCACATGGAAATAGCCGCAGACGAGAACAACCTCAGCGAGGTGCGGGATTTCATCGCCGACATCTGTCTCCGGGCCGGTTTCTCGAAGCGCGAGACCAACAACACGAAGCTTGCGATGGACGAGGCGTGCACGAATATCATCAAGCATGCCTATGGGGACGCTGGCGGCGATATCAGGATCGACGTCCAGGCCGAACCCGGAAAAGTGGAAATCAACGTTTTCGATCGCGGGACGCCGTTCGACTGGAGCGGGATCGAGGATCCGGACCTCGAGCAGTATGTCGAGATAGGCAAGAAGGGTGGACTCGGGATCTTTCTCATGAACCGGCTCATGGACGAGCTCGACTACCATGCATCGGAGGCGGGGAACCGTCTCTACATGGCCAAGAGCGTCGAACCGGCAGCCGCGGCGGCGGAGCGTTTCGCCTTCATTCCGCTCAAAAAGCGGTGGACCTCCACGTTGCGCTTCAAATTCGGGCTTCGGGCAGCGCTGGGTCTTCTCGGGCTGGTTACCTTCATGTGGATTGTCCAGTACATCAATCAGACACAGGAGATCAACACGCAGCGCCATCAGACGTGGTTCGAAATGAGCAACCTCGCCCGGTCGCTCGAAGCGAAGAGCGAGGATGCGCTCGTGATAGACGATCTGTACCATCCCGAGTACCGGAAGATGACAGATGTAATAATGGAGAGGCTCGAGAAGATGCCCGAGTTACTGTATGTGCGTATCGTGAACAATCAAGGGCTCGTGGTCGCCTCCAGTAAAATCGAGGAATTCCAGGAAGGGTACAGTATTCCCTCCGGCTACGAGGAGGTGCCGCCCTCCGGTGGATGGCGGACCGTGCGCGGCACGGACGAAGGGGTGATCAAGGAATTCCATCTGCCCATTCTTCTCTCGTCGGAGGACAGCGGCCGCGCGGCGAGACTCGGCCGCGTGGTGATCGGTGTTTCGGAGCGTATGGTGGAGGAAGGCATCAACGATCCGCGTCTCAAGACGACGTTGATCCTAATCGGCATCTTCATCGCGGGCGTATCTTTGATTTACCTGCTTGTTTCCGTACTTACCAAGCCGATCCAGGCGCTCACGGACGGCGTGCGCGCGATCGGCGAAGGATCGCTCGAAGACGAGATCCAGATCGATGGCCCAGAGGAGATCGGCGCCATCGCCCGCGCATTCAACGAGATCACCTCGAAGTTCCGTGAGGCGCAGAAGAGTGTTGTCGAGCAGGAACGGTTCCAGAAAGAAATGCAGGTTGCCCAAGAGATCCAGCATACACTGCTTCCCAAGAGGAAGCCGAACGTGAGTGGGTACGATATTGCCAGCCTGTACCGTGCGGCGAAGGAGGTCGGGGGCGATTACTACGACTTCATCAACGTGAATGAGGACACCCTCGGTGTCGTTGTTGCAGACGTGTCGGGAAAGGGCGTGCCCGGCTCTCTCGTCATGACGATCATACGGACCGCGCTGCGCATGGAGGCGCGGGGCAGTCTCTCGGCGGCGGATGTGATGGCGAGGATGAATGATTTCGTCACGGAAGATATGAAGAAGGGGATGTTCGTCACAATCTTCTATGTCATCCTCGATTCCAAGAACAGGATCATCAGCTACGCCAGCGCGGGGCACAATCCGATGATCCTCTACCGTGCCGAGACCGATGAGACGTTTTTCCTCAATCCGCGCGGATTCCCCGTCGGCATCAGCCTCCCCGACAGCAGCCTATTCAGGCGCTCGATCGATGTTGAGAAGATCAAGCTGAAGAAGGACGACATGCTGCTCATCTACACCGATGGCGTGACGGAGGCGATGAATGAAACGCGGGAGCAGTACGGTGAGGAGCGCCTTATCAACATCATCAAGAAATTCGGACGGCTCCCCCCTCAGGAGTTTATCGATCACCTCAACGAGGACATCAGGCAGTTCACCGGCGAGTATCCGCAGAACGACGATATCACCGTGGTGGCGATCAAAGAGAAGTTGATGGCGGACGATGTACTGTTCGGTATACGCAAGAAGCTCATCGATCTCGTCGACGTTGAGGGATTGTCCGTCGCCGAGGCGTGCAAACGAATGAGGGTGTCGCCCTCGACGTACTACCGGTACAAGAGACGCCTCGTGGAGATGGGTGAGCGCGGATTGAAGAACAAGGAGCTTCGGGAAGCGCACGAAATACGGCGCGTGAGTATCGAGCAGAGAAAGAAGATGCTCGAGATCGTCAGGGAGAATCCCGGCTTCGGCGCGAAGCGGATCGCCACCGTGTTCAATGACGGGAAGAAGGAATCGGACCAGTTGAGCCCTTCACTGATATACGACGAATTGAAGCGGATGCGGCTCAATACGTACGAGAAGCGGCTCGAATACCTGCGGCGGAATAGATTCATCACCGAGGAGCAGTTCCACGCCATGTCGGCCGCGCCGTCCGGTGCAGCGTCCGTAAAGGGCACTCCCGCTCCCGGGCGGGCGCAGGGAGATGAAGTGCCCGCAGCGCCGCCCGAAACCGTCGTGGAAGAGGCGGAGCCGGTATCCGGGGTGGTTCAGGAAGCCCCGGCGGAGACACCGGTCCCGCGTCCCGCGATGGAATCGGCCGGCAGGGAATCCGTATTCGAAGCGCTCGCGATGGAGGCCGAGAAACTCGGTATTGTGAAGATACAGTCGCGCGAGCTCGAGAACGGAGTCGTTGTCCTCGATGTAGAGGGGCATCTCGACTCCTCCTCGGCGGCGGAACTCGAAGGAGTGCTCGAGGGCGTGCACGAGTACGGTTACCGGAAGATCGTCTTGAACCTCGAAAATGTTTCCTACATCAGCAGCGGGGGATGGGGCATTTTCACCGGTCGTGTGAAAATCCTCAGGGAAGATGAGGGAGATGTCGTCTTGGTCGGTATGTCGCCCGAGGTATACGATATCTATGAGTTGCTCGGATTTGCCGATATCATCATGCATTTTCAGACCGTCGACGAGGCTGTTGATTTCATCACGATGCCGTTCGGCGAAAGAAAGAAACGTCTTGAGGAAGTCGTGCTTGAGGAGCGGAAGGAGCTTGTTCCCGCACTGGAGCGAGCCGGTGTTGCTGTATCGGATGAGGATGAGAGCCAGTCGCCGTATACGCCGCTCAAGATCGAGGCGGGGACGGTCGGCGAGAGCGGCGAGATTACCGTCATCAACCTCAACGGTGTCATCGATACGGTCAGCAGTGTGAGGTTGCGATCCGTGATGGACGATCTCATCGGGGGGGGCGTAACGAAGCTCGTTGTCGATATGTCGAAGGTCGAGTACGTGAGCAGCAGCGGCTGGGGTGTATTTGCGTCGCGGATCGACGATGTTCGCGAGCATGGCGGCGATATCAAGATATTCGGCATGGACCCCGAGGTGGATACCATTTTCCATCTTCTCGGCTTCGATGCGATCATGCGGTCCTTCAGCATCCTGACCGAAGCGATCGGGGATTTCGCGGAGCCGGCACCGGCCATGCCGCAGGTGCCCGTCGCTGATGAGGATTATAAGACGCTCGAGACGGAACGGATTTCTGGTTCGGTCGATCGTGAAGGACCGATGGAGTTCGGATTGGAGAAATTACCGGTCGATCGCGCCGTTTCGAACTCGATCGTGCTGTCGGCCAGCGGCGCGATTGACGCGTCGACGGCGGAGATATTCGAGGAACGGATCGAGCAGTATGTCAATGGTGAGAAGGGTAATCTGATACTCGATCTCTCGCAGGTCGTCTACATCAGCAGCAGCGGTTGGGGCGTCATCGTGAAGTTCATGCAGCTTCTCGGCAGGAGTGGATCGGTAATGGCGCTTGCCGGAATGAATCCTGCGATTTTCAGGATATTCAGGGATCTCGGATTCGAGCCGTTGATTCCACATTACTTGTCGGTGGAACGGGCGCAAGAGGAGCTCGCGGCGACGAACCGGGTGGGAAACGGGGAAGGTATGGGGGTGCTCGCGGCGGATAGCGGACCGGGCGTTGCGCCGGACATCGAAGGAGGCGACGGGAGTGAAACCGAGCCGGAGATAGTCCGGGTGGAGAAGCCCGGCGTGAAGCCGATCGAACCACCGGTGCGCGAGAACGTTGATGAAACCGTTGTGCACCTCGATTTCGGAGACCATGCGGATGTGACGGAAGAAAAAGACAAGCAGGTTCGTGAACTCGGGTGGACAGAGTACGGAAAGAGGCTTTCCGAGTTCAATGAACGAGAACAAAAAAAGAATAAGCAGGAATGATGAAAAAGTATGCGATCATGACGATGAAGGGAGGGACCGGGAAGACCACCACGGCGATCAACCTCGCCCATGGCCTCACCCTCAGCGGAAAACGTGTGCTTCTCATCGATTGCGATCCGCAGCGCAACGTTGCGGTGACCTTCGGCGTCGAGGCCGAGAAGGGTCTCGATACATTGCTCACCAAGGGGGATGTGGAGATACTACAGGTACGGGAGAATCTGTTTATCATCGACTCGGGAGGACGTGGACTCGTCGAGGCGGAATTGACACTCGGCCAAACGCAGCGGCGGGAACGGAGGATGATCGAATCGCTGCAGTATCTCAAGGGATGCGAATATGTCATATGTGACTGTCCTCCGTCGATGAACTTGATAACCGTCAACGTGCTGGCGTACTGCGATGCCGTCATCATACCGATATCGATGGATCATCTTTCGCAGGTGGGGGCGCGCCAGACGATGAACATCATGAAGGAAATCGAATGGCTGACAAAGAAAGAAGCCGATCGTTTCAGGATTCTTCCGACATTCTATGACGGACGTGTAAAGATTTCAGTGGAAGTGCTCGAGGAGGTGCAGGACAGTTTCGCGGGGAGACTGTACAAAACCGTCATCAGGGTGAATTCCGCCCTTCGGGAAGCGCCGGGATATCATAAAACGATCTTCGAGCACGCGCCGCTGTCCCGTGGAGCACTCGACTATTATCGCCTGACCGAGGAAGTAATGGTTAACGGCAACGAGGATCTATGAATTGTTTTACGGGGGTAGCGATCTCCGTCTTGCCGTTTCATGGAGGGAATGGTACCATACGCTGCGTGAGGAGGCGTGCGGAGTGGAGAGTTTTGAACTGAGAGAAGAGATTCAGCACGGTGGAAGAAGCTATTTCCTCCAGACGAGTTTCCTGCCGCGGAAGGGGCATGTACAGACGTCGTTTTTCGCGAACGGTGGTCTTTTTGATACCATTATCGAAACGGTGGATGGAGACAGCCCGCTCCCGGATCTCAGGAAACTGACCAAGGATATTCATCAGGAAAACAGGGACCGGTTCCAGCTCCTTCTCGATGCCCGCGATGTTGTCGACCGCTCAGACGATCCGCTGCCGCATCTGAAGATCGCCCAGACGCTGTTCAAGCGCAATCTCTTCATTGAATCGATCCAGGAGGCGCAGAGCGCTATCATCAAAGGGAACAAGGATTCACTGCCATATTTCGTGATGGGAGCTTCATACTATCGCTTGGATAAATATGAGAAGGCCTTCGAGTATATTCAGAAAGGGCTCGATGTCAACCCGGAGTATCCCGATCTTCACAATCTCATGGGACTCGTCTATCTCCAACAGCGCCGGTGCGTGGCGGCGGTCGAGTGCTTCAAGCGGGCGATAGGTCTGAATATCTACTACGGAGAGCCGTACTTCAATCTCGCGCGGACATACGTTCTGAATACGATCCTCAAGGAGGATTATGAGCTTTCAAAATCGCTCGAAACGAAATTCAGCACTAATATAGAACGTGCGTGTCAGCTCAATCCCTTCATCCCGGCCGAAGCCGTCGAGCAGGCGAAGAGCCTGTTGCGAGAGCAGCGTTACGAGGAAATCCTCGAAGTCCTGGACGGTGTACAGATCGGGGGGAAAAGGAGCGACATCGGCGGCATAATCCTCGAACTGTATCTGACGTTTCTCGTCGGCGGGGAGGCTCTCGATGAAAATGCGATTGAAGGGTACCTCCATCGGGTCACGGAAATCGTCGACGAGAATCCATCGTTTGCCGATGGGTACAACAGTCTTGGCATCCTCTATACTGCAAAATGCAAGATTCTTATGGATCGGGCGAGCCAGTCGTTCCGTAAGGCTTTGGAAATAAACAGCAAGTACAAGAAAGCCCAGAAGAATCTCCGATTGGCGGAGAATGACAGGCAGGGTATTTTTATCCTGCTCAAGGCTCTATTGGACTAAAAGTTGCTTATTAATACGGATGTACAAATGTGGAGGGGTGAGCAGCTATGGATAGGCTGACCATCGAAGAGGAGCATGCGGGCGATATCGTTGTTCTCAGGTTACGCGGGCTGATCGATTCGGGAACATCCCAGCTTTTGGAGGATAAGTTCAAGGATCTTGTATCGGGGGAGAACGTTCGCGTGGTTGTCGATCTTAAGGGGATCGATTACATCAGTTCAGCGGGGTGGGGAATCTTTGTCGGTGAGATAAAGGGGATCAGGGAGCGTAACGGCGATATCAAGCTCGCCGGGATGACCCCGGATGTCCGTGAGGTATTTGATCTTCTCGAGTTCAATGCGCTGCTGCAACCCTATGATTCGAAGGAAGATGCTGTGGCGGTGTTCGAGAGCCGGTAAAACAGCAGGCTCTCATAAAACCGCGTAGGAAAAGGGAGCTGGATCAGTATGAACAACATCAGTATTTCCTTCTCGAGGCCCGAAGAGAGGCCTGACGTATCCGTTATCTCGGTGATAGGGTACGTTGATACGACTACTTCGGTTGAGTTGGAGGAAAGTCTCAAGCGACTCCTTCGGAAAGGGAGATACAACATCATCGTCGATCTTGGTGATGTCAACTATATCAGTTCCGCGGGCTGGGGTATCTTCATCAGCGAGATCAAGGAAATCCGCGAAAACGGTGGAGATCTGAAGCTCGCCAGAATGATCGGGGACGTGTACGAGGTGTTCGAGCTGCTCGAGTTCCAAACGATCCTGGAGAGTTACGATACGGTCGAGGAAGCGGTCAGTAGTTTCGGGCCGTCTCCCGAGTTCGACGTTGTGGAAACCACAAACAATGTCAACCAGGAGTGACCGGCACCCACACGCTCCGGGGCCGCGCTGTTCTCGTCCGTGCGTTTGATGTATTTCACGCCATCACATGCGGGAGCGGGAAACCACTCACCTTCCGCTCGCGACTTGCACTTGAGACGTTCCTCCGTTACACTGGCATCAGGTAAGACCGTGGAGGATCGTGGTGATTGATTTTTCAACAATTCATTTTGATTTCGATCCCTGGAAAACGGTTCTCGGTGTCATTCTCCTCACCCTCGCCGTTTTCCTCTATCGGCGCACGTTTCCCCCGATCGCGCGTGTGCGGCGGTTCACGCTCGCCGCACTTCGTGTGGCGGGTTTCGTCTTGCTGCTCCTCTTTGTTCTCAATCCCGTAACGGTCTCGGTGAAGAGTGAGTCGCGTGCCCCCATCGTCGTTGCCCTGTTCGATGTGTCGAAGAGTATGAGCCTGCGGGATCACGACGGACTGAGCAGGCGGGAGGAGGCGGAAGCATTTCTCCACCGGTTTCACGAGCTGCTGCGGGCTGCGGGGGATGCGGAGGTCGCGATCGTCCCCTTCGCGAGTGATCTAGCTCCGGCTCCGGTGTCGATGGACAGCATTCCCGCCGCTGGTGTGGACGGAACTGATATACTTCGTGCGATCGAAACGGCACAGATGCGTTTCCGGTCTCACAATTTTGCCGGAATTCTTCTCTTATCCGATGGAAGGGTCTCGCGCGGGATGACGGGCACTGCGATGAATGTCGCCGTGCCCGTTTTTGCTGTCGGATTCGGCGATACACTGGAGGGTGTGGACGTCGCGCTCGAGCGCATTCGTTACGACCGCGTCGCATACGTCGGAACGGAGGCGGAGATCGAGGGGATTGTCACAGCGACCGGTTTTGCCGATGTTCCTGTCCGTGTGCAGCTCGAGGAGAACCAGACGGTGCTGGATAGCGAGGAGTTACACATACGGGATAGGTCCGCGGAGCTAACCGCAACCCTCGCATTTCTTCCCGATACGGAAGGCGATCTGACATTGACAATTCGTGCGATTCCTCCCCCCGGCGACGAGCGGGAAGAGAACAACGCGGAATCGATACGGATACGGGTTTTGAAGCAGAGGCTTCAGGTTGCCTATATCGATCACCATGCCGACTGGAATACGACCTTCATCATGGAGATCGCGCGTCGTTCGCCGCGGCTCGAGGTAGAGACGGTTACGTGGCTGCCGGAGCGAGGGCTAATATCGCTACCCGATCGACTTCCCTGGGCACTGCCCCTTCGGGCCGCCGAGTTCGGGCGGTACGATTTGATCATCATTGCGGATGATACACGCGAATTTGCGCTGGCAGAGCGTGTCGAGGCGCTCGACAGGTATATCGTCGATGGCGGCGGTTTCCTGCTGCTTGCCGATGAGAACACGCCGCTACGGTCCCCCCCAACCGCAGAGCTGCTGGAGACCGCGCTTCCCGTGACGCCGAGTGGCCCGGTCATGGTCAGGACCGGTGAATATTACGTGATCCCGTCACATGAAAATCCCGAACATCCCCTCACCGCGACCCTCGCCGAACATAATTCTGATGACGGTTTGCCCCCGATTATCGCGCGTTTGACGAATTGCGCCGTGAAAGCGGGCGCGGAGGTACCGCTGCTGCTGGACGATGGACAGGAGACATATCCTTTCTGCGCCATACAACGGAGGGGGCGGGGGGTGACCGCCGCCGTGCTCGGTTTTCCGCTCTGGCGCTGGCGGCTCGCCGGTGAGAGGGGAAGAGCGCTCTATCAGTCGCTCGTCGGGGATCTGATCCAATACCTCGCCGAGGGTATCGACGCCCCCGCTCTCGATCTGATGACGGACCGGTCGACATATCGTATGGGGGATGCAATCGGGCTTACCGTTTACACGCAGGATGACCGGTTAGTTGATGGTGTGCGTGGTGAAGTGGTTCGCACCGGTGATGGTGAAGAGAGGATCGTACGAACCTTTCTCTTCGAACCGGAACCACAGAGGCAGCGGTATCACAGGGCTGTTCTCGAGCCACTGCAACCGGGAGAATACCGCATCGTGGCTTCCGAGATTCGGGATAGCGGGAGCGGCTTCAGCGCCGAGACGAGAGTAAGCGTCCAGGCGGTATCGGTTGAGTTCCTCCGGACATCGCGGGACAACGATTTTCTCCGTTACGTGGCGGACGTCTCGGGAGGCGGCGTGATCGAACCCGCCGCTTTCAAGTCGCTGCCGCAACGCCTATCTCTTTCTCCCGACCGCATCGAACGGAGAGAGGTTCAATCGCTGCGCCAGAGTCTATTGCTGTTCGCAGGAATCGCACTCGTCTTTGCCGCGGAGTGGCTGTTGCGCAAGGTGTGGGGGCTCGTGTGAACGGATAATTTTTTTGTTGCAAAGATCCTGCCGCTGATGTAGGTTTTACCGATACGGGTGGTGGATGATGATGTGGTGGTGTAATCGGTCAACCGATCTTCTCGAATCTCGCAATAGGGCGAAACGCGCATCGCACCGGATCTGCATATTAACGGTTCTGGTGTTTTTTATTCCATGTGCATCGCCGCGAGCGGCGCAAAACTTCCCACATGTCGTAATCAATGAAGTCTACTACGACCATCCCGGCGCTGACGAAGGGTGGGAGTTCATCGAGCTGTACAATGGGGGAGATTCCACCGCTGATCTTACCGGGGCCCGGCTCGAGTTTATCGACGGCCGGACCGGCGCTGCAAGTACACTGTGGGAGGCGCAACAGGGCCTTCTCCTTCATCCCGGCACTTATTTCCTCGTTGCCGGCGCGAATCGGCGGTTATCCGGAGACGGGGCGCTCAATGGATCCCTCGAGAACGGTCCCGATGCGGTGCGTCTCGTTTCCCCCGGGTGCCTTCTCGATCTGGTCGGATATGGAGAGGCTCTTCCGCCGTCGCTCTACGAGGGTATTCCAGCCGTGGACGTGGAAGCGGGTTACAGCCTGGCCCGTATGCCCGATGGGCGGGACACCGATGTGAACGGCGCGGATTTCACCGTCTCGGCGCCATCCCCGGGGGTCCAGAACGTATACCGCCGTAATCTTCGTCTTTCGATGGGGCAAGAGGAAGTGCTGCCATGCAGGGGCGAGGCGTTCGACCTTTGCGTTGTGATCCATAACAACGGTCTCGAGCCCTTTGCGGGAGACGTTGCAATCCGGAGCGTGATCGCTGTTGCAAATGATCGATTCGACGCCGGCTGCCTGGAGCGCCGGATCGAGATCCAGCGTGGGGCGATTGATTCGATCTCGCTTCTGATCTTTCCGCCTTCGGCCCGGGTGATGCGCATCGAATCGGTTATCTCGGCGGCGGCGGACCAATGTTCCCGCGACGATACATGTCGCGCAGTCGCGTACACTTCGCCCGGACCGGTGGTCGTCAACGAGATTATGTACCGGCCGGCGCCCGGCGGGAGTGAATGGATCGAGATC
>CBFCXB010000021.1:0-13150 GCA_965601905.1 uncultured bacterium
CGCCTCGCCGGGCGATGTGCCGATGAAAGGGGATCGCGGAGGCGGCCACGTCCCGGTGCTCCATACGTGGACAATGGAGGGCGTACCGGGTGGACTGCGGCGCATCACCCGCTCCCCCGCGGAGGATCTCGGGGAGATCGAAACGGTCGTACCGCGTTACTTCACCTTGAAGAGCAGGTCCGACGGTAAAACAATCCATGCGCTGCTTATTCTCCCGCGCGGGTTGGATGTCGTTGATATGGAGGCCGTGCTCGCCGGGAGCGCGACGGAGGGCTTCCCGAAGAAATTCCCCGCCATCATCGATGTCCACGGCGGTGGGTATTCGCAGTCGGTGAGAAAGGCCTGGCTCTGGGCCACGCCGTACAATACCTACCTTGCGGAGCGAGGATACGTGATACTCGATCTCGACTACCGGGGCAGCTCGGGGTACGGGAGGGATTTCCGCACCGACGTCCATATCGATATCGGCGGTCCCGACCTCGAGGACGAGATGACGGGGCTCGATTTTCTGAAATCACTCCCCTTCATCGATCCCGACCGGATCGGGATCTGGGGATGGAGCTACGGCGGCTTCATGGTGGCGCACGCGATGCTCCGCTACCCCGACGCCTTCGAGGCGGGCGCCGGCGTCGCACCCGTCACGGACTGGCGCAACTACGACACGCACTATACGGAGGAGCGGCTCGGGATGCCCGCGGAGCAGGAGGAAGCGTACCGCGCCGGCTCGCCCGTCACCCACGCCGACAGCCTGCGGAATCATCTTCTGCTGATCCAAGGGATGGGGGACGATAACGTCCACTTCCAGGATACGGTGCAGCTCGTCGATGCGTTGATAAAGACCGGTGTCGATTTCGAGGTGATGTTCTATCCGGGCGGCAAGCACGGCATACGCGCCGACGCGAGCCGGATCCACCTGTTCCGGAAGATCACCCGGCATTTCGAACGGTATCTTAAGGGGATTCCCGACGCGGCGTGCCCGTGAGATGCGGAGCGGGTCGACTCGTACGGCGTCCGAACGCGCGCTCCCCGAGGCGGCGTGCCCGTGATCATCATCGGAATCAGCGGGATGGTGGCTGCGTGCGGTTGCTGCCGGCCACCTAGTCCGCCTTGACCGTCCTGATCTCGAACGCCGGTGGATCGATCATGTGCTTCTTTACGGTGCAGAGATCGACCGCATGTATGAGTGCATCCCGGTATTTCTCCGGGAAATCGGGCGGGAGTTCGATGTCGATCGTTATCGCAGTGATCATCCTCTTCTCGCGATTCCTCTCCATCCGCTGAACGATCCGTATGTCGTCCGGCGGGATGTCGCGCTTCTCGCAGAAATAGACGACGTAGATGCCGGCGCAGGTGCCGATCGAGGCGAGAAAGAGGTCGAACGGTGCGGGAGCCGTGTTGTCCCCGCCGCCGTGGACCGGCTGGTCGGTCTGGATGGTGAATCCCTTGTACTCGGCGTCCACCTTTTTATTCCCGGGGAAGGTGACGATCATATCCATCGCTTACCTCGCTTTCCGTGGAGATATACGTGCTGCATTTGTTCATCAACGGTGCACCGCTGAGGGCGGCATGCAGTTCTTTTTCCGCTGTGCGCTTCGGATATTCCAGACAACAGAAAATGCCTGAGGGGGGAGTCGAACCCCCACGAGGATAACCCCACTGCGCCCTGAACGCAGCGCGTCTACCAGTTCCGCCACTCAGGCATGTGCATTCAGCAAAAATGTACGATAATCGACGATCGGTAGTTTGTCAAGATCGTTCACGGCGTTCGACATTTTCAACAACCTACGAGAGATAACCATGAAAAACCGTGGAATTTCCAATGTTCGCGTCGTTGTTTACGCCGCCACCCCGCGCCGCCGTTGCGTTGGCACTATCTCTCCGCGAGCGCAGCCCCGCACCACCGCATGACATAGATCTGCCGGACCTGGTCCCTGACCGCTCTACCCGGCTGCCGCCGCTGGGCGAACGCCTCGACCTCCCTGAGCGTCTTCCCCCGGAGCCACTTTGCTATCTCCGCGCAGTTCTCCTTCGTCACGACCCCTGCGATCGCCGCGAGCACCGTGAGATCTGTGCCGCGGCTCTTCATGAGCCGTGCGAGCAGATCGCCGTCGGAGATTTTTCCCGGAGAATCCTTGAGAGTGGAATCACCCCATGAATTGCGGTGACTGGACTGTTTCCCCTTATTCTGTTGAGCCGATATCGCGGCCATCTCACACCTCCCGTCATCCCCCCCCATCGTGCAACCATTCACATTATACCATATGTTTTTTTCGCCTCGTGAGAGCGCCGTGGCGGCCCGATCGGGGGGCATTGAATAAAAAATGGTGGCTACGCTTGAGATCTCCGGGTAGGGGTGCGTGCAAGTCGCCCCTCGAAGATGTAAAAAGCGGACCGCTGCTCCCCACGCAAAAAGTATAAAAATACCCGTCAAGAAAAAAGTTCAAACGCCTGCAATTTTCTTGATGCATAGAAAGTGTGCTTGTTGCGCCCGCCGCGTATGAACGTTCAAAAAACCGTGATGCATTTCAATGGCTTTTAACTTGCAAACCCACGAGTGTGGAGGTAGGATGTCGGCACTATCAGTGCGATCGAATGAACGAATAGCGGAAAGGGGAATAGATGAAACGAGTACTGACAGTTCTCGCGTGCCTGCTGCTACTCGCCGGGTGCGCGAAGGATTACACCCGCGAGATCGATCTCGAGACCGATACCGCCGAGGATGCCGACTTCACCAGCGCCGATCTGTTCACCATCACGGACGGAATGATCGAGTCGATGGGAACGAATGGTTTCATCCAGTCGTACAGGGCGATGCACGGCGGCGAGCAGCCCGTCATGCTCCTCGCCAAGAACCTTATCAACAACACCGACGAGCACATCAACACCCGCCTACTTCTCGAGAAGATACGCACGCAGATGAGCAAGGACGGGATGGCGCAGTTCGTCGACGACCAGGCGTTCGACATGGCCCTCGATCAGCTCAACATGCAGGCGACGGACCTCTACGACAACAGCAAGGCGGCGAAGATCGGCCGGTTCGTCGGGGCGAAGTACATCCTGCGGGGCACGATCTCTAACATCAGGCGCCGCGAGGAGCGCGAGAACATCAACTACATGAACGTGACGCTCAACATATTCGAGGTGGAGACGCTGCTCATCAAATGGACCGACGAGGTCGAGTTCAAGCGGGCCAGCACGAAAGGGCGCCTGCGTCCATAGCGGGACCAGGGGCGGATACCGTAACGATCGACCGGCGGTTGCCGCACCGGCGGCGGCCAGCGTGCTGGTCGACGCCGGCGACATTCTCGCATTATCATGAAGAGATGGACTATTGTTATTGCTCTTCTCTTTGCCGTGGGGTGCGCCACCTACACGGCGAAGATGCAGCAATCGCGCGACCTCTACTATGACGGCCGGTACGAGGAGGCGCTGGGGGAGCTGCGCTCCCTCGCCGACGAGGCCTCGAGTCGGGATCAGTACCTCTTCCTTCTCGAGCGCGGCAAGGTGAATCTCGCGATCGGCGAGTACGATTCGGCGATCGTCGATCTGCAGGCCGCCGAGCGGCGGTTCCTCGAGATCGAGGGGACATCATCGGTCAGTGACTGGATAAAGAGTGCCCTCGTGAACCCCGGCATGGGGGAGTTCCAACCCGAACCGCACGAGAAGATCCTGATCAACACCTACCTTATTCTCGCGTACTGGCTGAATGGCGATCGCGAGGGGGCGTTCGTCGAGCGCAACCGGACCGTCGTGAGATTCGGGCAGTACCTCGCCGGGCTCGCCGGCGAGAAGCAGGAGAAACTCGACGTTCCATTCGCGCGCTACCTCGTTGCCCTCCTCTACGAGGCGCAGGGACGTGCGGATGACGCGCGGATCGAATACGAAACGACGGAGGGATTGGCTCCCGAGGCGGTTCCGGAGGAGATCAATCCCCACCTCACCGAGATCGCCCTCTTCGCCGAGGTCGGACGCGCGCCGGTCAAGGTCTCAACGGAGATCCGCGGGTGGCTCAAGAAGGAGAACGGCGACCTCATGGGGTTCTTCACCCTGCCGGACGGTACGCCGATCATCTATCGAACGGGTGTTTCAGGCGGTTTCAGCCTGGACAATCCCGGCGTCGTATTCACTTTCGCCTATCCCCGGTATGTGCGCCAGGAGCGAATCGTCGATCACTGCACGATGGTCATCGACGACGTCGAGGCGGGGAAGATGATTCCACTCGATACGATCGAGGAAACGGCGATCGCCTCGTTCCAGCAGCGGCTCGGAATGATCTTGATCAAGGCGGCGCTGCGAACGGCGCTCAAGGTGGGCGCGCAGACGAAGCTCAAGGAGAAGGGGAACGCAGGCGCGGTCGCCGACGTTCTGGGCAAGGTATTCTCGCTGGTCGATCGGGCCGATACGCGCTCCTGGCAGACCCTTCCCGCCGAGGTGCACCTCTTCCGTCTCGAGGTCGAGCCGGGCCGCCACGAGGTCTATGTCAAGTACTACGATGCCATGGAAGGATTTCTCGGCGAGTCGCCGCGCGACACGGTCCGGGTCGAGAAGGGTGGCAAGGGAATCGTCTACATTCCCGGCCCGGCGTGAGAGTATCCTTCCATTACATGAAGGCATACCACCGTAGGCTCTGGCGGGCACCGCGGGTTGCTGCTACATTATTAGCAGATGCCGGATGCAGGGGGACGGTTGCCGGATAATAGATGCCGGCCATGCACCGGGAGGAATGAGGCGATGGAACGGCAGTCGAGACGGCAGTTCATCAAGACGAGCGTTTTCTTCACGGCGGGGGGGCTGGGTTCCGCGCTGCTCTCGCCGTTCACCCGGATGACCCGCCGAAGGAGCGCCGGTTCGGCCCTCGCCGCGCTGCTCGGTGCGGAGAGAGGGGATTCGACCGGCGCGGCGATCGATCCTGCCTTCGTGCCGGCCTACCTGAAGCTGCACGAGACGGGCACGCTCGCCGAGCGCGGCGTGAAGCTGTGGCGTATCATGGAGCGCTGCGAGCTCTGCCCGCGGAAGTGCCACGTCGACCGGCTTGCGGGTGCAGAGGGATTCTGCCACGCCTCCTCGCAGCTCGAGATCTCCTCGTACCACCCGCACTTCGGCGAGGAGCGGCCGCTCGTGGGGAAGGGCGGCTCGGGAACGGTATTTTTCACCAACTGCGGGCTGCGGTGCGTGTTCTGCATCAACTGGGAGATCTCTACCGGCGGGGAGGGGGATGAGCGCAGCATCGACGATCTCGCCCGGATGATGCTCAGGCTCCAGGAGATCGGCTGCCATAATATAAACGTCGTCACGCCGACACACTATTTGCCGCACATCGTTCTCGCCCTCGATAGGGCCGCCGGCAAGGGGCTCAGGCTCCCCCTCGTATACAACACCTGCGGATGGGAACGGGTCGAGATCTTGAAGGAGTTGGACGGGATCGTCGATGTCTACCTGCCCGATTTCAAGTATGCCGACGGGGCGATGGCGGCGAAATACTCGTCCGGTGCGGAAAGTTACCCCGAGTTCACGAAGAAGGCCCTCGTCGAGATGAACCGTCAGGTGGGTGTGGCGAAGCCCGCCGCCGACGGCCTGATGTACCGCGGCCTCATGATCCGGCACCTCGTCATGCCGAACAATGTCAGCGGGAGCAAGCGGGTCTTCGAGTGGATCGCCGCCAACCTGCCGAAGGACACATACATCAATATCATGTCTCAGTACCAGCCGATGCACCGCGCGTTCGAGTTTCCCGACATCGCGCGGCGCCTGACGCGCGCCGAGTACCGCGACGCGGTCCGCTGGGCGCGGGAGGCGGGCCTCACCAATCTCGATATACAGGGGTAGGAGCGCCTCCGTATCATCGGCACCCGCCCTACACGGTAAGGATGTCACGATCGATGAGAATCCTCACCGCGAAGAACAATAAAGGGAAATCACGAGTGATACGGAATGTAACGTTCTCCATCATCGCCCTGATTCTTTTCATAGCGGTCCTCGAAATCGTGCTGCGGCTCGTCTCGTTTCTAGGTGCCGTCGATCTCCAGCGGGAGCGGACCGTCAGAGATCTATGGGCCCGTGAAGGCTGGGCCGTGGACAAGGATCTGAACTGGGCCCTTCTGCCGAACGATACATCGCTGCGCGGGGGCGTGTCGTGCAGGACGAATTCCTGCGGGCTCAGGGACCGGGAAATACCACTCGCCAAGCCGGAGGGCACATTCAGGATCCTCGTAATCGGTGATTCGACGGTTTTGGGTTTCGCCGTACCCTTCGAAAAAACATTTTCCGAAGTGCTCGAGAGGATGCTGAACGAAGAGAGCGATGCGATCCGTTTCGATGTGATAAACGCCGGCGTGCCGGGGTATTCGATTTATAACTGCTTCGTGTACCTCAAACGTGACGGCATACTGTTCGAGCCCGATGTAATCGTGCTGGAGACGAATTTCAACGACAGACGCTATGTGCCGTCAGTGGAATACGAGGACGGAGAGGAATTTTATCATGGCTTCTACCACCGTCTGCGGGCCAAAGAGATATTGAATGTCAGCTACCTCTACCGGGGATTGCGGCGCATCCTCGTCGATGTTTTCGGCCTGTCCCGCAAAGATCTCCTCGTTACGGACGAATTCGATTATAAGCATATCGACATGGAGAATCTTCACTGTCGCATCGAGCCGGAGCGGTACCGGGAGATGCTCCGTGATCTGATCGATTATTCCCGCGGGCGCGGCATACCGGTGATCTTCATCCCTCTCGCGGATCCTCCGTCATATGCCGATGATCTTCGTAGCGTATGCTCCCTCGCGGATGCCGGCAATCTCGAGGAGGCGTACGCAGTGTTCACCCGGATGGAAAAGCTTCCATTCTACCGTATCATCGTGACGAAAAAGGTGAACGAGATTCTCGAGGCCCACGGACGGCATCACAAGATCATAAAAACCGTCCCCGTGCAGGTCGAGTGGTTGGGCACCGATGGCAACGTACCGGTGTATCTCAGCGACCCGTACGTCGCGATCATGGAGGAGGCGGCGCGGGAGCGGGGCGTGCTCGTCGTCGGGCTCGATTCGTTGACGATACGGCGGGAGCAACTGTACGTGGACTATATTCACCTCAATGAAGAGGGGCATCGCTTGCTGGCCGAAGAGATTTTCTTGGAGCTCAAGACATCGGAAGAGGTACACATTCCGCTGCACGAGAAATAGACCGAGAAGAACCGCGAATGTCCCGGCACCGGCATATCGAGCATGGGGCCGGAGGGGGCATCGCGTCCGCTCGATATGACTCCCCGCCCGGCGCGGGCATCTCGATCGCTGGGCGCGATCCGGCGCAGGGCGAATGGATTACTACTCGCTGCCCGGCGCGGGCATCTCGATCATCGGTCGGATCTTCGTTACCTCGAACGTCACCGCGGCGGTGGTCATCTTTGCCGCGTTCGGGTCGAACTCCTCCGCGATGAACGTTCTAGTCGCATCGAGCACCGGCCCCTCGCGCTCGATCGCGCGTGCCTCGAGGTAGATACGGTAACCGGGCGTTTTAAACGTAACGGGAAAGCTCTCGATGACGAAATAGACCCCGTGGGGATTCTCCTCGAGATTCGCGAGCGATTGGTTGTTCCCGAGGCCGACGACGATACTCCCGTCGTCTGTCACCCGCGTGCTGCTGATGTAGGCGATATTGGGGCGCCCGTCCTCCGATGCCGTCCCCAGCACGCCGATATGCTCGTCCGGATTTTCGAGCAGCTTCAGCGCATTTTCTTTGCTTGTTGCCATATTCGTATTCCTTTCCGCACTGATTACATGCAATGGATCATAGGGAAATAGAGCGAATTTGTCAGTAATAATCGATTCGTTTCGAACAGACGGAAGTGGTGTGATTGGTATGTTCTCGACATCATCACACTGCTCCGGCGCTGATTGTATGGCCGTTGGAACGTATTGACCGGCAAACGAGTTCCTTGTACAGTCATGCTGTATATCGTGGAGTCCGCGGAGTGAAAATGAAATGCAATGATACCGAAACGACCATTATAGCGATCGCCGGCGGTTCCTGCTCGGGCAAGACATCGCTGGCGAATGCGGTCGCAGAACAGGTCCCCGGAACTGATACGGTAATTATCGCTCTGGATTCTTACTACCGCGATCTCTCGAATCTCGAGTTTGCGATGCGGGCCGCGCACAACTTCGACCATCCCGATTCGCTCGATTTCGAGCTTTTCGAGTGCGACCTCGGCCTCCTCGCGTCAGGACGCGGCGCGCTCATACCGGTCTACGATTACGTGACCCATACGAGGGCACCGAGGGAGACCTGGCGCGCGATCGTTCCGCGGGCTCCCGGAACTTCCCGGTATATCATCGTGGAAGGGCTTCACGCGCTGTACCGGGAGAGCTCGCGGATGCTGTACGATCTCGGAGTCTTCATCGATATCGACCTCGACACGTGCCTCCGGAGGAGGATCGAGCGGGACGTGAGGGAGAGAGGACGGACACGCGAGAGCGTGACGGAGCAGTTCGAAAGGACGGTCAGGCCGATGTACGAAAAGTTCGTGCTTCCCAGCCGGCGGTATGCCGACCTTACGGTCGATGGTACGATGCCGCCGGCCCGGCCGGCGGAAGCCGTCGTCGCCTCCGCGCTCGGGCGGCGCGAGTAATCCCCCGGCGGTATTACGGAATTCTCATCTATCATTACTCGGCAAGCGCCTCATCGGAACTCGCGTTTCGGGATATCGAAGAAGGAATGCCGCACGGATTCTATTCGAACCGGAAACTGGTGGCCGCGGCCTCGAATGCGTCCGCATATCGATCGTACTTCGAGGCCTCTGCGACGCAGCTGATCAGGTATCCCTTCCTGCCCCTGACGAGGGTGTAGCTCATGGCGCGGTTGCTCCCTTCGACCATTTTGAATTCGAAGAGCAGGTACTTTGCGTCCTGCCCGTCTATCTCGATATCGCCCCGATCAAGCTCCTTGAAATAGGAAAACTCCCGGGCCTGGTCCTCCTGCATGGAATCGAACAACTCGTCGAGCCTGATCTTCTCGGGGAATTCCTCGACATCCACGCCGATATACTCGGAGAAGGCATCCTCATCGTCTTCCCATGGGCTCACGGCCTCCACCAGACATGTCTCCTCTCCGTCTCCCTCCTTGATTTCCCAATCTTTTGGAAATTCGATCGAGAATTTCATCTCGTCATGGTAATGCCGGCCGGGGATTCGAATCGTCTCACCGGAACACATGCTGAGCAGGCAGCAGGCGAAGATCACGCAAACAACCAGGCAGGCATTCCTCGAAGGAGCATTCATGTCTCACTCCTTTTTATTTTGTACCCTTCTTACGGTGCCGGATTTCACGATACCGTTATACTTCTCTGTTTTCCATACTATTTTTACCGGATAACGATCGGCCGTGCGATTCAGATTCGGCGTGTGGAATGGAAAACAGGCAGTCGATGCAGTCCGGGTCGGAATGTTGATCGATCTCATTCACTCGATCAATTCGGTGCGCGGGTAGAAACCGCTCCAGGCAAACCAGTAGGCGAGGCGGACAACGATCTCTGAGAGCGTTGCTCCGGCCAGCTCACCGCCGGTGCACATTCCCCGGGCGAGATCCCACGTCGAGCCCGTTTCGGCGTCAAGCGTCGCGGCGCGCCCGGTGTTGTCTGTGATGAACCTGAGCTCCCGTCCTTCGGCGCGCGCGATGAACGCACGGACACCGCCGTCATCGAGCTGGAGGAAGACGACCGGGTCGTCTCCTATCATCGCATTGAACGGAGCGCCATCGGCCAGGCGTTCGTCCGTGACGGCGAGCGAATACGCGCCCCGGACGATCCCGTGCACGATCGATTTGCCGGGAAGCCGTTCACGGAGATACTCCGCCCTGAATATGCCCATCCGTTCGTCATCCGATATGTAGCGCTCGTACCGGGACTCCGTGTAGGCCTGTTCCTTGCGGAGCGCCTTCGTCGAAGGATGTTCTAGCAGCCACCGTTCCCACGTCGTTTGCACGGCGGGGATCATCGTGAGCCAGCGTCCCGCCGCCTCCCCCTCGAGCGCCTCCCCCGTCACGTGGCTCCACAGCGAATTCGTTCCGATATCCTGCATGACGAGACTGTTCCGCCAGAGCTTGCCTGAGACGATGAAGGTCAGCGTGTCCCCCTCGTGCACGCGGGCGTAGACCACGCCCGTATGGCAGAGCGGTCACCAGGTGACGGCGACTGCGCTGTCTCCCACGACGTCGTTCGCGATCTCGTGATCGTCGAGATGCCACAACGAGTAGGCCCTCGCATCGTCACCGATGACGAGGCCGAGGACGGGCTCGCCGGGATACATCTGTGAATCCGCTTCCGCACCCGTGATAAACGTGGGTGATGTGATCGCGGGGATGGCATCGGGGGGGAGTACGGTATACATCGTATCGCCGTCGAATACGCCGTGGATTTCCGGTTTTCGCCTCTCGGCCGCCAGATCCCCGGAGAGGAGCGAATGAAGTATCGCCGCGACCACTATAACGGCGATGGAGACGCGGGGAACGATCGATCTCATAATCCGAAGGGCAGGGTTCCCCGGGTTTGACCGTCGGCATCTACTCATGCTGAACCTCCTGATCGTACGAACAGGATACCATTTCCCCCGAATGATGTCCAATCGGTGGAATAACGCACTAGGCCGTTCCGTTTGTACTACTGTACATGATGTCAAGATACGGAGTGGGCAATTCCCCGAGGTGCGCCAATGCTTCCCGTATGGTATATTAAGCGAATTCCAGCGCTGAAGCTCTCCCGTGGTTCACCTATGCCGCCCCAGCGGGAAATTAAGCGAATTCCAGTTCCGACGTCGGAACCAAATGTACGCTACACCGGACATTTACTACCAGCGATAAGAGTAAAAAATCCCCCAGATGTAAAGATAGCTTTACCGGCCGTCAGTCAGAACGGATGACAATGGTGCGGCGAGGTACGTAATCTCCAGCTAGATTGCATTCTCACTGCTCCATTTAACTTGAAAACACACCGGTCCTCTGCTACGTTTCGCCTGTGCGGCGTGCGAGAGGGAGGGATATTCGAAGGGTGGCGCGCGCGGCGCGCGCAAGGGATATTCGGGGGGTGGCGCACGGCTCGTTGGTCGGGTGGATCGGGATTCCGAGAGGGTCCGGCATGAAGATCATCGCCACGAATAGAAAGGCTCGGCGCGATTACACGATCCTCGAGACGATGGAGACGGGGATCGTGCTCGTCGGGACCGAGGTGAAAGCGCTCCGGGAGGGCAAAGCCAACCTCCAGGACTCCTTCGCAACCGTCGATGATGAGGAGATGTGGCTGCACGACGCGCATATCAGTCCCTACTCGAAGGGGAATCAGTTCAACCATGAGCCGAAGCGCACGCGGAAGCTCCTCATGCACGCCCGCGAGATACGACGCCTGATCGGCAAGGTGCGGGAGAAGGGGTTGACCCTCATCCCACTCCGTATGTATTTTAATGACAATGGCAAGGTCAAGGTCGAGATCGGGCTCGGGCGAGGGAAGAAATCGTATGACAAGAGGCGCGAGATCGCCGAGCGCGACGCGAAGCGCGAGATGCGGCGGGCGATGCGGGAGAAGGAACGGAAAGGCTGAGCGGACCGCACCATCGCATAGATTGAAAGAAGATCGGGTGGAAATGGTGAGGCCGGGGGTGAGATGCTAGGATTCGGGAGGCGAAAACAGTATCGTGCGGTGGCCGTGGCGGCCGCCGTGCTGCTCGTCTGCATCGTCGCACCGACGGGCGGTGGCGCGGCGGTTCCCCGGTCCAAAGACGATCCCGACGCGACGCTCGGCATCGTCTACGCGGACGGCCGTCCGACCGAGGATGTCGCCCTCTTCCGCGTCGAGGAGGGGAGCGAGGAGCTGTTCCTATCTGCCTACCACCTGGCCCGCATATTCAAGGCGACCAAGTACTGGAATCCGGGTGCGCGCAAGCTGGTGCTCCGTATCGGGATACACCGTTACCTCTTCACGATGGATACGCGCGTCGTTCTCGTCGACAACGAGCCGGTGCTTCTCAGGGTCCAGGTGCACTACGAGCGGGGCTCGGTCATGATCCCGCTCGAGTTCATCTCGGAGGTGCTCGGGCCCTCCTCCCGCGAGGATATCGAGCTGGACGATGAGCGGTTCGTTCTCACGATAGGCTCGCCGGACTACAATATCAGCGATATCACCTTCGAGGAGGGGGAGGGGGGGACGCGTGTCGTGCTCACCCTTACCGAGGAGCTTCTCTACCACGTCGACAGCGAGACGCCGGGGCTCCTGCGGCTCAAGATCTATGGCGGCAGCCTGAATCCGCTGAAATTCACGATGCCAGACGAGCACGGGCTCTTCAACCGTGTGCGTGCCGAGCAGACGGAACACGACGCCTACCTCTTCTTTGACGTCAAACGCTCGGCGGCGCGTTTCAGGGTCGAGTTCGAGACGGATGGTGAGGGGCGCGGCTACGCGCGCCGGCTCGCCATATTCCTCGAGAAAGGGGAGCTGCCCGAGATACCGGAGGTCGATTATGCCGGCAAACGGATGCTCGAGATACTGGATGAGGACACGAGGCAGCGATGGCGCGAACCGCTCCAGCGAATCGCGATCGATCCGGGGCACGGAGGGGTCGACAACGGCAAGATCGGGAGCTCCGGCATTATGGAGAAGGATATCAATCTCGAGCTGACGCTGCTTCTCCAGGAGCGTCTTCTCGATGCGCTCGGTGTTGATGTCGTGATGACGCGGGTCGAGGACGAGCTCGTGCCGCTCGAGCGGCGCGCCGAGATCGCGAATGCCGAAGGGGCCGATCTATTCGTCAGTATACACTGTAACGGCTGGTTCCATCCCAACGCGGGGGGGTTCGAGACGTTCTTTCTCTCTCCCGCGCGGACCGAGGATGAGGTGCGTCTCGCGCGCGAGGAGAACGCATCGACCCGCTTCGAGAATCCCGGTCTTTCCCCCGAGCAGGCGGATGACCTCGACTTCATACTCTGGGACATGGTCCAGAACGAATTCATCACGGAGAGCAGCGAGCTGGCCGAGTTGATCCAGCAGGAGCTGAGCGAAGAGCTCGACATACGGAACCGGGGGGTCAAACAGGCCGGCTTCAAGTTATTGAAGGGGATCCAGATTCCGGCCGTGCTGATCGAGGTGGCCTTTCTCTCGAATCCGGAGGAG
>CBFCXB010000022.1:0-13022 GCA_965601905.1 uncultured bacterium
GCGGGGGGCGGACCGGCCGCGGGAGAAGCACCGACGCAACAAAAAACGCCGGCCGCGGGGTGCGGCCGGCTCACTGCCTGTACGATTCGCCGGACGGGAGGCTGCACAGCGGCAGCCGACCGTCACCAGGCGCCGCCCGCGAAGAACTTCCTGAGTTTCGCGAGCGTCACCTGAACGTCCAGCCCCTTACGTCGTATCGCCTCGTCGAGCGTGCCCCACACGGGCTCGCCACATTTCATGCAGACGACCCCCTCTTTCTGGAGAAAGCTCACCGCCGACGGGTATTCGTCCACGAGTTCCTCGACGGTCAAGTCGCCGCGTATATCACTATCTCGCCTCATAATACATCATCCTGTGGGCGTATGATGCGGGACGACGGAAACCCAGTGTGCGCCGCCCCACATCCGTACCGGAAACGTGTTTCCCAACGCCGCGGCTACCCGATCGACTTGTCTATGAATCCCTTCAGGTGGTCTTTCGGGACAGCGCCGGACATCGATCCCACTTCCTCCCCGCCCTTGAATATCTTTATCGTCGGAATGCCCATGATCCCGTACTTGGTGGCCGTGTCGTGGTTGTCATCCGTGTTGAGCTTGGCGAATTTCACCTTGCCGTCGTATTCATCCGCCAGTTCATCGAGCGTGGGGGCCATCATGAGGCATGGCCCGCACCACGGCGCCCAGAAATCCACCAGCACCGGCAAATCCGACTCGAGTACGACACTCTGAAAGTCGTCATCTCCCACATGCAGAATCTTCTCGCTCATACTACCTCCTCATCGGCCTGCTCTATTCGCTGCAACACTTACTGAGACAGTTTAGCATTCTGATTACCTGCAGCTCTTTCAAGCTGTAATACACGTGGGGAACCTCCCTGCGGCATTGAACGATATCGTTCAGCCGTAGGATCTTGAGCTGCTGCGACACGAGAGACTGCTTGAGATGGGCCGACTGGCAGATCTCCGTTACGCTCCGCTCACCCTGGGCGAGGATGTTGACGATCCGAAGCCTCGCAGGATTCGCGAGCGCCTTGAGGAGCTCCGCGTACCGTTCAATCTCGATGTCCAGCAGGATGCTCTTGGCTTCCGCACGTACGTTTCGCGTATGCCTTTTCTTGTTCATGCCTTATTATAATATTATAATATTAGAATCGGTCAAGCGCAATTTTCATTTCTCTACGTTTTTTTTTGGGCGCCCGGAATCATCCACGCGTGAAGCCGGTGTCGTTATTAACGTAATCCAGCATCATTATTAATAATACGGCGGTCGCGGATGCGCGGCGCCCCCACACAATCCACGAGAGCTTCCCCCCTTCTCCCCTTGACACATGATAAATAAGCCCATACAGTCTGGGTGAATTCAGAACGGGAGCTTCGCGCGATAGTGGAACGCGCAGCGGGACAATTCATGCAACGGGGCGGTATATAGGAGCTTCGCGCGCCCGTGGAACGCGCACCATGATTGCTGTTCCTGCCGTACCGGGACGGAAGGAGGTCGGGGTTATGCTCAAAGGATTGTATATTGCACTGGTAACGCCATTTAAAGAGGACTGGGGCCTCAACGAGGACAAGCTGCGGGAACTGGTGCGGTTCCATATAGATGCGGGGACCGACGGGCTTGTTCCGTGCGCCACGACCAGCGAGAATCCGTCCTACACATGGGAGGAACACTTCAAGATAATCGATATCGTGGTCAAGGAGACGGATGGCAGGCTCCAGGTGATCGCGGGGTGCGGTACCAACTCGACGACGAAATCGATCGAGAATATCAAGAAGGCCGCCGAGCTCGGGGCGGACGGGGCGATGGTCGTGACTCCTTACTACAACAAACCGACCCAGGAGGGGCTCTACGCGCATTTCACGAAGCTCGCGGACGAGGGCGGATTGCCGCTCATGCTGTACAATGTGCCGGGACGCACCGGCGTGAACATGACGCCCGCAACGGTGGAACGTCTGTCGAAGCATGAGCGCATCGTCGCGATCAAGGAGGCGAGCGGCTCCCTCGAGCAGATGTCGGAGATCATCATGCGCTGCGGCACCGATATCGTCCTCCTCTCGGGTGACGATGCGATCACCCTGCCGATCCTCGCCGTCGGCGGCAAGGGGATCGTGAGCGTCGTGGGAAATATCGTGCCGAAGGACATGCTGGCCCTGATCGACGCGTACGAGAAGGGTGACCGCCAGAAGGCCGTGAGCTGGCACTACAAACTCCTGCCGCTCTGCCAGGCGATGTTCATCGAGACCAATCCGATGCCCATCAAGGAAGCAATGAACGTGCTCGGGATGGGTGTGGGAGATGTGCGCCTGCCGCTCGTGCGGATGCTCCCCGCGAACCGGGAGAAGCTCCATTCGGCCCTTACCGCGTACGGCCTCAAGCCGGTAAAAGATACGGTGACGGTATAGCGCACCTGACGGCCCGGAGTGCCGGTGCCGGGCGGCCCGTGCTCGCGCACCAGCCCGTTCGACCGCCTGGAAGATACAGCGGAATACTCCCCAGCGCATAAACCATTATCGAGGGGTGTGCATATGCAAAAGGTGATTGTTGCCGGCGCGCTCGGCAGGATGGGACACATGGTGGCAGACGAGATTGCCGCCGTGGACGATATGGCGCTCGCCGCCGCCGTGGAGCGTGCCGGTCACCCCGGCATCGGAACGGAGCTCCTCGGCGTGACGGTATCCGATTCCATCGCTGATGCGCTCGATGCGGGGGATCTGCTGGTCGATTTCACCACGCCGGAGGCGGCCCTCGTCAATATCCTCGCCGGAGCGGCCGCCGGAAAGGCCGTCATTGTGGGCACGACCGGCTTTTCCGACGAGCAGCTCGCCGCCGCCAGGGAGGCGGGGGACTCGATTCCGCTTCTGTTCAGCCCCAACATGTCGCTCGGCGTCAACCTGCTGTTCAGGGTCGTCGGGGATGTGGCCCGCGCGCTGGGAGACTTCGACGCGGAGGTCGTCGAGATACACCACAACCGCAAGAAGGACTCGCCGAGCGGCACCGCGGCGAAGATAGGGGACATCCTCGCTCGTTCGCGAAGCGGCGCGCGCCTCGTCCACGGCCGCGAGGGGATCGTCGGGCCGCGCACGGCGGATGAAATCGGGATGCACTCGCTGCGCGGCGGAGACGTCACGGGGGAGCATACCGTGATATTCGCCGGGGAGGGGGAGCGGTTCGAACTGACGCACCGCGCCCACTCGCGGCGTACCTTCGCGCGCGGCACGATCCACGCGATCCGGTTCATGAAGGAGCGGGCGCCGGGACTCTACTCGATGGCGGATGTACTGGGGCTCGGGTAAACGCCGCGAAGCGGTGTCCCGGCGAGCTTCAATCCGCGAAGGAGCGAAACCGCGCCTCCTTGAGTACGGTACCGGGGGTCCACAGACCGGCTGCCTGGGTACGGTACCGGGGGTCCAGCGCCCGGCCGCGCTTCGATCAATGGAGGGGACCGAGGAGGGGACCGATGAAAACAATCGCGACATTTCTATGGATCGCCGTGCTCGTTACGGCATTCGCGACAGAGGCGGGCGCGTGGGGCGCCATCACGCACGCCCATCTCGCCCAAGAGCTTGGCTCTCAGCGAGGGCTGCCGAACGCCCAGGAGATCTACGGCTCGACGCTTCCCGATATGTTCAATCTCATGAACGGCTCGCCATACAAGGACTACCTGTGGACGGAGACGCACTACGGGTTCATGAAGGTGGTCAATCGCTGCAGAGGCCGGAGCCTCGAGGCGTTCGCGTTCGGCTTCGCCAGCCACAACGACGACTGGGCCGCGGACCTCACGGCCCACCACGACGCGCGCATCATGCCGGGAATCGGGTACGTCATCGCCAAGGTGGGTGAGCTCGTCCCTGTGCTGAAGCCGCAACTCGTCGATATCCTGAATGCCGCCGGCGTGCCCGGCGCGGAGGCGCTCGCCTCCCGGCTCGCCCCCGGCCTCGCGGAGAACTTCGTCGAGACGGCGGTTGATCTCCTCGTTCGCGAGAACGAGGATCCGTTGATCGGGTACCGCCTGGGTATCGCCGCCCAGCTGCGCGACTACCGGATACCGTACCGCATCTTCGGCGCCTATGCCGTGGACTTCGCCGACGAGTTCGGCATCCAGCTGTTCGAGGCGGCCGTGATCCTGCTCCGCACCGAGAAGGAATACCGCGACTTAATGCGCATGTACGGATATATCTTCACGCTGGAGATGCCGCAATCTGTCTCGATGCTCTCCGACTGGGGCGCCGGACTCGCCGCCGGGCTCCTCAGATCCGAAACGGGGATGGATATAGCGGTACCCCCCGAGATGCTGGAGAATTTCCTCTACGATGCCGTGCTGCCACTCATCGAGCCGGATTACAGCGCCGAGATAGCGGCGACGCTCGACTATCTCGAGGACGAGATGGGCGCGCACGGTTTCGGCGCCGCGGCCGCGCTCCTTCCGGTAGACGGCGACGGCGGCGGCGAAACGCCCGATGCGGCGGGCTTCCGGCTACACCAGAACGTTCCGAATCCGTTCAACCCGACCACCACGATTGCCTACACCCTGCCTACGGCCACCCACGTGAAGCTCGGCGTCTACGACGTGCGCGGGCGCGAGATCGCCGTGCTCGTCGACGGCCACCGGCCGGCGGGAGCGCACAGTGCGGTATGGAACGCGGCGGGTATGCCGAGCGGTATCTACTTCTGCCGGATCACGGCGGAGGCGCGAACGGCGGGGGCATTCACGGCGGAGGCACGCACGGCGGAGGCGCGCACGGCGGGGGCATTCACGGCGGCGCGCAAGATGTGCCTGCTGCGATAAGACCGTCCCCCGTTCGATCACCTCGGAACCAAGACAATGGACGATGATGACATTGGGGTATGAATCCCGGGGGTCTCGGCCGTGCCATCATTCTATCACATCGACATACATCAACTTCGGGTATGTTTCCGTGTACCACACGTACAGGCAAGGCTTGTAAGCCCTTGCCATCGCTTTGCCCCCGCGCACCTCGACGGTTTTCATGCGGGGGCGTTCGAGCGCGATCGCGTCGGCTATGTACGGAAACGCCAGGGGACATTCCTCGATTGCCACCGTATCCGGCCCCGTGTAAGTATCTATGGCTTTTACAACGCTCTGCACCACTTGCCGGTTGAAGAGCGTGAAATCAGCCCACTTCTTCTCGAGCCTGTCCACCCAGAGTATACTGCCCGTGCACAGCAACACAAAGAGACAGACGCTCAAAGCCTGACGGATCCTCGACCGCTTATTCCACAGTATCGAGATGAGAAGTGTAATGATCAGCAATGCACCCGCCGAGGAAAGATAGTAATACCGGACCTGCGTGATGGACGAGGTCGAGAAGAATCTATATCTGAAAAACGACTGCGGCAGCAACGCCAGCAGTGTCCATCCAATCCCCACGATGAATTCGTGCCGTTTTCTCGTTCTGATGCCGGCCCAAATCAACAGAACAATCAACGGGACCGCCAGTATCTCCGGCCAGAACGGATGGCTCGATTCCGGGATGTATATCGCCCGCTTCCATAATATGACGAACAGATCGAACGGGTAGAATTGAAAGATGAACGAGCCGGCAAGATTTCTCAGCGCGTGGACTCCCAGCCCCCAATCACGATGGACAACGCCCGCAAGGACGATGCTGCGCATCACGAGGTACACCGCCGATACACCGGCGAGCGAGACGAGCGCGGCCACGCTCGTATTTCTTCTGGATTTGTTCCCGCGACCCATCATGAACAGAAACAGGACGATCGGCATCACCGTTACCGCCGTCTCCTTCGCGAGGAGAGCGAGCGCATACAGCGCAGACGCGAACGTGCATTGTAGCACCTTGTTTTTTATATCGCTGAAAAGAACCGTCATGGAAGCGAGCGCGAAGAATATCGAGACGAGTGTCGTGCGGGCGCTTATCCAGAAAACCGCACCCGTGTGATAGCTGCTTATCGAGAAAAGGATCGCTGTAGCGGCGGCGACCCAGCGGCTGCGAAGCAGCAAGACAACAAGATGAAAGATGAGAATCGTGTTCAAAACGTGAAATGTCAAATTGAACTTGTGATACAGCGGTATATTACCCGGGGAGAGCCGTTCCATCACAGAGAAGGATCTGTTGATGAGCGGTCGGAAGAATTTCACGACACGAAGCGTGGTGACGTTGTGCAGGTTCATCTCCTGCCGGGCGGCGCGAAGCCAGATATAATCATCATTGAACATATTGTTATCGTATATCCCGTGATATACAACAACGCAGAGCGCAAACAGCAGTGCATAGAAGGCAAAGACAACGAACCTGTTCGCGCGTTCGCCCGCATCCCGGGGAAACACGCGATCCAGCGTCTCAAGATTAAAACCCTTCTGATCGCGCCGGCCTTTCATGGCATTAACATCAATATGTATATCATGCCTTCCAACGACCAGGCATTTTTTAATGTCACATTCAAAACCCCGTTTTTACTTGTCAAACATTCCGGTGTAGGCGAAAGTGGACGAGGACGATGAAGATTCGGAGACGAAGAACACCGGTATCATGTTCATGGTCGGTTACGGATACTCGTTCTAGGAAATGAACTTAAAGAACAGCTATCTATCGATCGTAACGGGAGTCGCCGTACTCGCCGGGCTCTACCTCATCAGCCTGCGCAACTATCTCCTCTTTCACGGCCTCGCCGAGATATTCAGCATCGTTATCGCCGTTTGTATCTTCGTTCTCGCATGGAATACGCGCAGGCTCATGGAGAACAGTTATCTCCGGTTCCTGGGAATAGCCTACCTGTTCGTCGCCTTTATCGATCTCCTGCACACTCTCGCATACACGGGGATGAATGTATTTCCCTCGAGCACAACAAACATGCCCACGCAGTTGTGGATCGCGGCCCGATTTACAGAGAGCCTGTCCCTTTTCATCGCCCCCCTGTTTCTGGGGCGCCGGCTGAGAGTGCGTTTGATTTATTACGCCTATACTCTTGCGGCTGTTTTGTTCATTGTATCAATTTTTCAATGGAAGACGTTTCCCGTGTGTTTCGTGGAAGGCGTTGGCCTCACGCCGTTCAAAAAGATCAGCGAATACGTGATCTCGATCGTGCTGCTGTGCTCGATCGCCGTCCTCGCGAGAAAGCGGGAGCACTTCGACTCGGGCGTGCTGCGCTTGCTGGTCGCCTCCGTTGTGATGACGATCGCATCGGAACTTTCATTCACCCTCTACGCCCACGCATACGGCATATTCAACATGGTCGGACACTATCTCAAGATCGTCTCCTTCTATCTCATCTACAAGGCCATTATCGAGACAGGGCTCCGGCATCCCTACGACTTGCTGTTCAGGGAACTCAAGCAGAAGGAGACCAAACTCCTGAGGTATCGCGACCACCTCGAGGAGTTGGTCCGGGCGCGCACCACCGAGCTGGACGCCGCCATCAAACAATTGCGCCTCGAAATCGACGAGAGAAAAACCGCCGAGGCGGCCATACGAAAAACGAAAAATGCCCTTCGCGAGAGTCGGGAGGAATACCGGGAACTGGTACGCAAGCTCATTTCAGCCCAGGAAGACGCGCGCAGCCGCCTGGCGCGGGAACTGCATGACGATTTCAGCCAGCGACTGGCGGTTCTCGCCATGTATGCCGCCAAGATCGAGCATCAGCACGATGATCCCGGGGCAATCGTTGAGGGGCTCAAGCGCATTCAGGATGAATCGGTGAAACTATCGGAGGATATCCACGACATCGCCCGTCAGCTCCATCCGTCGATCCTGGACGACCTCGGCCTGCCGGATGCCATCGCATCGGCATGCGAGAACTTTTCACAGTATGAAGGAATTCCGGTAGAATACAAGCAGGAGAGTATTCCTCCACGTATTCCAAAGGACGTGGCACTCAGCATCTATCGGATCGGCCAGGAGGCGCTGTCCAATATCGCCAAGCATGCGCGCGCGAACAGGGTCCTCGTTTCGCTGGCATGTCGCGACGGCGTCTTGCATCTCGACATCAAGGACGACGGAGCGGGATTCGATACCACCGCGGCCGAAAAAAAGGCCGGTTTGGGCCTTGCCAGCATGAGAGAGCGCACATATCTGATCGGGGGGAGCCTGACCATTCAGACGGCGCCCGGAGATGGAACGGAGATCAAGGTGGTGGTACCACTGCTTCCCGTGGACTGAGCATTTGAGATCGTGGGCGGATACTGCGATAATGACCGTGTCGAAGAAGAGGTGAGACGGAGAAAATCATGAAGCGTCCGCGCGTACTGCTCGCCGATGATCACAGGATATTCCTCGAGGGATTGCGGGGTCTCCTCGAGCCCGACTTCGAGATCGTGGGGACGGTCGAGGATGGCCGGGCATTGATAGAGGAAGTCGAGAAGCAGCACCCCGATTTGATCGTAGCCGATATCTCGATGCCGCTCCTCAACGGCATCGAGGCGACCAGCCGGGTCAAGAAAATCGATCCGAACATAAAGGTCATCCTGCTCACCATGCATCCCGATGTCACCTATGCGGCCCGTGGATTCGAAGCCGGCGCCTCGGGGTACGTTTTGAAACACTCGGCCTCGGACGAACTCGTTATGGCAATCAAGAAGGCCTTGAAGGGGCAAACATACGTAACCCCCCGGATCGCGGGGGAGCTTCTGCAATTCTACAAGCAGGAAGGAGCTATGGTCCAGAAGCTCGAGGGCCGAAAGCTGACACCGCGTCAGCGCGAGGTCCTCCAGCTACTCGCCGAGGGGCATTCGGCCAAGGAGGTCGCTGCCATCCTCGATATCTCCACACGGACCGTCGAATTCCACAAGTATCGTATGATGGAAGAGCTTAACCTCAAGAGCAGTGCCGAGTTAATCCAATTCGCCATCAAACACGGCATCATTTCCATATAGCAATCACCCCGTATTTTCTTTTCACGATACTCGTAATTGTACGAGTAGCGCCCGCGTCGCATTGCCCCTACAATTGTATACGAATCCCAGCGGCATCAAGCGACAGATTCATAAGGGAGGAAAGCATGACGTACGGCCGTGTCATTCTCGCCGACAGACACCAGGATATGTTGGAGGGTATTCGAGGCTTACTCGCAACCGCGTTCGACACGGTCTTGATGGTGGCCGATATCCATTCTTTGATCAATACGGCGATGAAAATCGACGTTGACCTCGCCGTTGTGGATTTCTCGCTGCCGGTTTCGAATGGTGACAACATCGCCCGGCAATTGAAGAAGCTGTTCCCCGACCTGAAGCTTATAGTTTTGAGCATCCATGACGAATCAACCGTTTTGAAAGAAGCGCTGGCCGCAGGTGCCGAGGGGTTTGTGCTCAAACGCTCGGCCGCGACCGATCTTATCCCGGCGGTGCAAGCCGTGATTGCCGGCCGGACATATATCTCACCGACCTTGGGTAAACATGCGCGGGGCGATCAGCATGAAGCCTTAAACCAGGAACAAAGATGACAGGAGGTATTCCATGATTATGGTAAAGCGCGGTCAATTGCCGGTCCCGATGACAATCCTGGCCGGCTACGAGGGAGCGGGAAAGACGACGCTCCTCAACCGGATCCTTACCGGAAATCAGGGACTGCGCACCGCCGTGCTGATCAACGACTTCGGTCCCGTCAATGTAGACGCCGACCTCCTCCCCGGCGTCGAGAGCAACATCATCGCCCTGGCCAATGGTTGCGTTTGCTGCCAGATCCGCAACAATCTCGCAGATTCCGTCGAGGAAGTTACGGCCGGTCCCGAGGGCGCGGAGTACATCATCCTCGAAACCAGCAGCGTGGCCGAACCGGCCGAGATCATCAAGATCTTCACCAAACCCAGATTCCGCGAACGCATTCGCCTGGACAGCATCATATCGGTAATAGACACCGAACAGGTCTTCGCGCACCCCGAATACATGGATCTGTTCCAGCTCAAACTCTCCCAGGCCGCATTCTCCGACCTCGTGATCTTGAACAAGGTCGATCTGGTGAACAGGAAGGAGATCGATGAGGTCAAGACGTGGATCAATATGAACATGAACCATGTCCGGATTGTGGAGGCCAGTTTCTGCGATGTCCCCCTCGAAATTCTCTTGGGCGTCGGGCGTTTCGATCCCGCGCGACATCTAACGGAAAGCGCCGGCCATGACACATCCGGGACCACACGGTCAGGCGGTCACAACAACACATTCAGTACCTGGAGATACGAATCGGACCGGCCGTTCTCGCTGAAAGCGTTGGATGAGATGGTCCGGAACAGGCTTCCGGACACGGTATACCGCTGCAAGGGAGTGATCTATGCCGCCGATGCGCCGGAGCGGCTCGGCGTCCTCCAGGTTACCGGCCGGCGCGCGGAAATTGCCTTGATCGATAAATGGAACGGGCGCACGCCGCGAACGGAGATCATCGCGATCGGCGCACCCGGTGGAATCAATGCCAGAGAGCTGCGGAAAAACTTCGATGCGTGCCTGAGCACCGCCTGAGCGCCTATTCAGCACGGTATTTCATATACGCCTTGAACGGTGTCATCGCGATCCGGCCTCAGGCCGCCGACAATGGTGACCCGCGTGACAAGGATCGGAAGCTGCGCTGATCACTACATCTAGACCGCTTGCCGTGATCACGGCTTCTTGTATACCCGCCATATCAGCGCGGCTTCCTCATTCCCGTCCGTATAGAGCCGGATGGTATTCCCGTCGTAGTGCACGAGGCCTTCGGGAAGCCGGATCGTCCGCGGCATGAAAGAAATCGAGTCGGGCGGCACGGGGCGCCGGTATTCATACACCAGCCTGCCATTGATCCAGGCGGCGGCCGAATCGACGACACTCCGTGAGGGGGACATGAACGGCGGCTCCGCCACATCGAGAAAGTATTCGTACATGACCGGCAGAACGGACGGCGTATCGATAAATGTCGAATCGAGCAGCGTCCCGAAGGAGCTGAAGGGACCGACTATGACCGGCCCGAACAGGATTTCAGGGACGGGCAGCTGGAAGGGAAAGAGACCGAAATCGGCTCCCAGGAAATCCTGAACCTCCCCATCCGGTCCCGCAACGAGCGTGACGAGAAGCGGATTTGCAGAAGTTACTTCCCAGCGTTCGGGCGTGACATGCACGTATACCTTGTAGGCGCCTTCATCGAGGTTTCCGAACCTGTACGCGCCGTTCGCATCGGTCCCGACGAGCAGCATCACCTTATCGCCGTCATCGAGAGGCTTCTCGAGGGCGACGACGATCCCCGGGATGCCGGGCTCGCACCCCTGGCAGATGCCTTTCACGCCGTCTCGATTGTTGTCCCTGAACACAACACCCGCGATCATCCCGCCTCCCGGTGGAGGTCCCAGATCGATCCGGAAACCGATCGCGAAGGACCGCGGCCGGGCCGTATGGAATTTCATCGTGACGCGCTCCGTCCACTCGCCTCCTCCCAAGACATTGTCGTCGCCGAGCTTATCGCTGAAATCATAATAGGGAAATCCATCATCCGAGGTGCCGTCGAATTCGAGCACGGTGATATCCCGGGGAATGATCTCCGTTATTACGAAATGTATCGGCGCGGGAATATCGCGCCGCATGCGGTTGACGAGCTGCACATCGAATGAAACGACACCGCCGGAGGCGTCGTATGCGACATCCATCGCCCAGATCTCGACGTACCCGGGCGCGAATGTACTATCGGATACGGAACCGAGTAGAAAACTCTCGCCTGCGGCCGGGTCGATATCACCCCTACCGGAGAAGCCCTTACTTTCGGATTCATCGATGATTCCCGTCGGCTGCTCGTCGCAGGAGTAGACGAGAAACAGCATCAAGGTGAGCAATATCGGAATAACGGGGTTGAAACGAGAGAAAGATTTTTTGATGAACATGGCAGACACCTCCCGTGGGGTATACAGGGGTGGGGGCATGGTATAATTATACCCGGATAATTCCACTCATGAAAGAACTTTCATATATACCGGCACCCATTCTCCGGGATGCCGATCAGCGCAGCAGGACCATCTTGCGGTTGAGGACCCGCTTGCCCGCCATGAGCCGATAGAAATAGACGCCGCTCGCGACATCTTCTGCGTTGTCATCTTTCCCGCTCCAGCGGACCTCATTGCGGCCGGCAGGCATCTCACCATCAACCACGGTCGAGACACGCTCGCCCTTCACGTTGTAGACGCAGAGCTTCACCTGCATCGCCCGCGGCAGCTCGAACCGTATCACCGTCGCCGGATTGAAGGGATTGGGGTAGTTCTGGAATAGAACGGTGCGTGCTACCGCCGGATGCCCGCCTTCACCGCTGACGATGACGCCCGTTCTCACCATGGATGGGTCGCCGTACAGGTTGAAGTTGCACTGGTTGATGTGCTCCGCGTAGTGGTCCCAGCCGTAGTTCACATAACAGTAGTGCTTGGCGTCGTACAGGGCCTCGCCCAGCTTTTCGCTTTCGCTGATCCCGAAGCGGTTGAACTCGTAGCAGACCGACTCGGCCCCGCCGGGACTGGCGACCACATCCGCCGAGATCCAGGCCGGGCGGGTCGAGCTCACGATGCCCGCGGCGGCGCCGAATCCGGGATCGGTCAGGAGATCGATGCCGAGGTTGCCCTGTGCGAGGGGCTCGGGAAATCCAACATAGCAAGAAACGGCGAAAACGATGGATGGATAGTCGTCATCGAGCATGCATCCCAAATCGATAAGCCAGGGCTGGCTCCATCCATCCGAACCATCCGTCTCCGGAACGTTGTCTCCGTCATCCCACTCCCACACGGTCCGGCACACACCGAAGGGCGCGCCGTGTCCGGACCAGTTCACGACGCCGTAGCGCCCGGTTCGCCAATCGTCGATCCAGGCGGGGACATTTATCGCAGGCCAGGGAAAGCCGGATGGATCGATCCCGTTCTGCTCGCTGTAGTGACTCACCGTCCACCCGCCCATCATATTAACCTCGATCTGGTTCAGAAGCGCGCACCCATCGATCTTCGGATACTCGCCGTAGTCCTGATTCTCATAAAATAAAATCGATCCGGGATGAAGCGCCTGGTTCTTCCAGGAATCCGTGTCATGCTCGAAATCGACCAGCTTGTCGAGCGTAT
>CBFCXB010000023.1:0-12679 GCA_965601905.1 uncultured bacterium
ATAGATCGTATCATGAACGGCGCGCAATGTCTAATGTCTTTTTGCCTGAACCGTGCATTCGAGACCGGCAGGGCCGTTTTTCACTGCCGGATTGCCGCTGCCCCGCGTGGAATTCGGAGACTCTGATGCATCTCCCTCGGATCCCACGCAGGCTCGAGCCGCTTCGACTCGAAGCCGGACCGCTTGGCGACGATCCGGTAATCGAATGCTATATCATCGGTGTTCCCGTCCCGTGCCCGCACGACGAAGTGCCGATCGGTCTTCTCCGCCACATAGAGGCCGCAGTCGCCGAGCGGCGTGAGGAAGACATGATACGCCTCGCCGAGGTTCACGGTCTGCGCGAAGACGGGATCGATCTCGATCACGGCTTCGCCGCCCGCAAGATGCCCCTCGCCGAAGTCCTCGAACCAGTTTCCCGCGCTCTGCACGGAATAAACCTTCCGGTGGCCGTAGTCGCGCGTGGCGGCGACGGAGACCATGGGCCCGGTGCTCCCAAGAGTTCCGTTCGAAAAGACGCCGTAGCCGTCGTCGGTATACCCGTACACACCGACCTGCGAATCGAACATTCCACCGCCGTCGGTGGCCTCGCCGTATACGCCGGTACCGCCGACGCCGTCGTCCGAATGGATACCGGCCACGCCGATATTGCCACCGTATGACGTAGGTGGGGTGAGGTATGAATACCCCGTGATCGCCGCCTGGCCCGGCGCCACATTTGGATTGTGCACCTCGAGCCACTCCTCGCCGCTCAGGGTCGTCGTGCCGATCCCCACGCGGCCGCCGTCGCCGATCACCATCTTGGCGCCTGAGCCGTCCTTGTACATCTGGAGCGTTCCTTCATTGGGGTTATACAGCACGCTCCACTCGGGCGTGCCGTCCACGGCGAGAATAACCCCGGCAGCATGATCCAATGGCGCTTCGATCCGCGCATACGTAGCGCCGGTGCCCAGTATGTGCAATTTATCGGTTGGCGAGGACGTTCCGATCCCGATATTAAAGCTGTTATTGTACAGAAAGCTGCTCGCCGTCCAGCTCGATCCATCGTGGTGGAGTATTTGGCCCGCGCTGCCAGAGGGGAGCGATCCACCGATTGCCGTCAGCGACTGCCACGCGCTCCCGTTGTATCCCTCGAAATCCGAGCCGGTCCACCGGATCGTTCCGGCGTTCGAGCCGCTTGTGGTGCCGAGCTTGACCGCGCCGTCCACTTCGAGCCTCTCCACGGGACTCTCGACGCCGATTCCCACGGTGCCTATGCCGCTCATCACGCTGAGCATCCGATCTCCACCGAGCTGGAGGTGCCAGTTGTTGCCGTTATCGAGAAACGTGCGGCCCCGGTACATCCCCTGCCGGTAGTATTCGTACGACGGGGAGCTTGCTCCCCCCTCGGCGTTGATGGTGATAGTGGCCCAGGACGCGGGCAGCATGCCGTCGAATCGCAGGCCGATCATTTCGTCGGCAACGATGTGGAGGGGATGGGACGGTGTCGCTGTTCCGATGCCCGCGTTTCCCTCGGGAGGGAGGACATTGGTATATCCACTGACGCCCAACGAGTTGATGCTGTACGCCGATGCCGTGAGCGGCACGCGGGGGCTCAGCTCCGGCTCGGCCTCGACGGAGATGCCGAGCCAGTACTGCCCGTCGAACGGAATGCCCAGCGGGGTCACCGAGCCGAGGACGACGTTGAATATCCCCTTGTTTACCTCGACCGCCTGGGTCTCCGTCCATATCTCTGTTCCCCCCTCATCGACTTCGTACAGTTTGAACGTGACGCTGTACATCCCGTCACCGACCGCGGCGCCCCCCGCGTCGGTAAGAACGCCCTGGTAATCGAGAATACGGGGCGGCTGCGCAGGTGTGGCGGTTGCGAGACAGATTATCAGTAAAACCACGATTGTCGGCACGTGCCTCATCGGGACCTCCTTGTTGTTGAATAGAATGGGTAACGGCCTGTTACCGGGATTTTTGCACGGATCTCGATATATGTCAAGGAACGGCAAGAAAAACCCGGCCGCCGAGAGTCGAATACTCGACAACCGGGTTTTTCAAGAACCCTATTTGCTCAATCGGGACATTTGCTAGCGCAGCAGCACCATCTTTTTAGTCTTCTCGAACGAACCCGTGTGCAGCTTATAGAAATACACGCCGCTCGCCGCCTGGCGCCCGGCGCCGTCGCGTTCGTCCCAGACTGCTTCGTAGAATCCCGCGGGACGATGCTCGTTCACCAGCACCCGCACGAGCCGTCCCGTCGCATTGTAGATCTTGAGCGAGACGAAGCCCGGCCGTTTCAATCCGAACCGGATCGTTGTCGTCGGGTTGAACGGGTTCGGGATGTTCTGGTCGAGGTAGTATGCTAGCTTGATCTTGGGCGTTTCCCCGCCGGTGATATCATTCGGTCGGAGCAGTGCGTGCGGGCTCTCGTTGCCGTGGATATCGATCGCAGAGACCTTGTAGAAATATCCGCCGTCCCACGTCCAGCCGCTATCGAAGTAGAATGTATCGCACTCCGACCGGAGCATGTTCCCCGGCCCCGGAACGAAGTCCTCCGTGAGACCGCGGTAGACTGCGTACGCGTCGAGGTCTATTTCCGTGTTTGGCTCCCACGTGATGTCGAGCCCTTCCGGCACGAAGCTCTGCTCGCCGGCGAGCGCCGCGGGCATGCACGGTGCGAGATTATCCACCGAGCCGGTGCGCTTCGGACTGTCCGAGCCGGAGCGCCCCCGTCCCGGCGCCCGGCCAGTTTATCAACAGAGATATTTTGACGGATTAAGGTTAGCTGTTTCATTGTCATGATCCCCTGTTTCGGGAAAATACCATTGGCTCAACGGCGAGAGTTTAAGCCGGGTATGATTAATAACATATCTTGCTCAAATACTGTATATATAATTTCCGTACGAGCCCGGCGACCGGACGAGGCAAAAGGCTACCTGCTCTTGAGCGCCTCGACCTCGGTCTTGAGCTCGTCGATCGTCTGCTGGTGCTCCTTTATTGCCTGGACGAGTACCGGGATCAGCTCGACGTAGTTGATTCCCTTGTACCCGAACGATTCTTCCTCCGGCTCATCCCCGCTCAAAGCGGGCTTGCCGGGATGGTAGAGATCGCCGACCAGTTCGGGAATGACCTCCTCGACCTCCTACGCGATGAGGCCGTAGTGCTCGCCGCGCGGGAGGGAGACACCTGTGCGTCAAGCACGGGCATACGTGTACTTTTTCGGCTCGAGTGCAAGAATCTTATCGAGAGCGCCATCGCACGGCTGAATATTCGTTTTGAACATCCGGTCCGAGAGCTTGTAGAACGATCCTGTGTAGACGAGATTCCCGTTGAAGTATCCGGAGTAATTGGAATCGCTTGTAGAGGAGGTCTCACCGTAGACTGCATACCTTCCACCGTTCCCGTGTCCCCTCCGATGCCGGTGGCGATTAATCCCTTGGAACCGCCGGTGAAGTTGCCGCCGATGCCGTACCCGCCGGCTGGTTTCGAGATACCCTTGACAGCGGTTGCATTCACATCCCCGCCGCCGAGGTAGTTCGCCCGGATCACTTCGGTTGTGTCTGATTGATAGGTCGAGGCGAAAAGGCCGGTGAACTGCTCGTCGGATTCCACGCGCAGGCGCGCGTTCGGCCCCGGTGTGCCGACGCCGAGGCGCCGGTTCACGCTGTCCCAGAAGAGCCAGTTGTCGCCCGAGATGCTCGATGTGCCGTCCCAGAAAGCCACCTGTCCGCTCTGCCCGGAACCGGAGACACCGCTTCCGCCGCCGGTGGCTGATATGATGATATTCTGGCCCATCGGGTCTATTGCGATATTGGCGCCGGGAACGAGGTTGACCTCGTCCATCAGGCCGTTCAGCGCACGAACTACCTGGCCGTCTGCGATCTTCGCGGCGTTTACCGCCTGATCTGCAATCTTGTTCGTGGTGATTGCGCTGTCCTCGACCGTCCGTGCATTCAGAGCATACGGGCTCGAGACGAGCGGTATGCGGGGCGTAAGCTCTGCCTCACCCTCGACGGATATGCCGAGCCAGTACACTGTCTCGAACGGGAGATCGAGCGGTCCGAGACCAAACTTGAAAATTCCCTTGGTCACGTTGACGACCGTTGCTAGCTCCCAGATCGGTGTTCCCTCGGTCTGCTCGTAGTACAGCCGAAAGGTCATACCGTAATCCCCGTTCGGCCATGGCCTGGCCGTCCGGGCCGGTGAGAACGCCCCCGTAATTGATATAGGGCGGGATTTGAGAGAATGCCGCACCCGCGCACAGTACGAGTGCCGCGACGACGATGATAGCATGAAACTTCATTGCGCCTCCTCCTTATCGTTGTGAGGTTACATAGGGAGGGCTGGTGCCGATAATCGTTGTTTTATCCCAATAAGAATGCGAAGGGTACGCGAGCCGCTGATGCTGATTCTGCTCCCTACCGGAAAACCCTCCGGATTGAAATCCGGTAATAAGTGGGGCTATTTTATCAGAAATTATAATTCCTTGCATCCGTTGAAATAAACCGGCGCGCCGCCCCCGCATCATGGCGGCAGAGCCCGGTTCATCGCGTCAGGCCCGCTTCTGGAAATTCGCCATCGTGTACTTCGGTATCCTCAGCCAGGAACCGATCCGGAACTCGTATATCATGGCGATCATCCGCATCCCGAGCTTGATCGCTTTTCATCTGCTGCCCGTCACCGAAGATTGTCCGGTCCGCTCGAGGTAGTTGATGGGAATCTGCACGACGCGGCACGAGGCGAGTATCGACCGGAGCATTATCTCGGAACCAAAATGGGATTCACCGACGCGGTAGTGCGGCATGAGGAAGTCCGAGGCTTCCCGTGACAGCAGCCGGTACGTGCATCCCACATCCGAGAGGGACCGGCAGTTGAAGAGCACTTCAATCATCTTCGCCACGATCACGTTGCCGAGTCTCAAGAACCACCCCATGTTGGCGTTTTCCCAGATCATCCAGCCGAGGGTGCGGCTGCCGTATACGATGTTGCAGTCCTGCGATTAGGTGAGCAGCTTGTCGAGGTCCCGTGCGAGAAAGGTGCCGTCGGGCTCACAGAGCACGTTGATATCGCCGCTCGCCTCCCGGAAACCGCGGCGGCTCCCGCTTCGAATCAACGAATGATCGACTCGATTGCGCGGACGCTTCGCGCCGCGCCATCGAATTACGGCTTCAGCGGCCAGCATTGCGCTGCCGCTACAGCCGTAATTACATCTTCACCAGTTTGAGCGCCATCTTGAATTCCCGCGACATGGGAATGTTGAGCCCCTGGCCGCCCGTGTCCTTGATTGTTCCCTCCGCGGTGCCGCTGGAGGAGCTTTCGACGAAGTATCCCTTTTCGTAGGCGAAATACCAGGTATCGCTCCCCTCGATTGTTGCCTCGGTAACGAGCTCCATGCCTCCCTGCATCGTCGTCCCGCGGAGGGCGCCGGTGAATTTCGTCGTGATCTTGGCGCATTCCATCCCGCGCATCGTCTCGTACCCGGCAAGGGTGTGTGTGTTGTTGAAAACGATGAGCATTTCGCCGCTATCGCTCTTGTCGGGTATGCTGTCGATCGTTGTCCAGCTGTCGCCGACCGTTACCGGGCCGGCGGGCAGATCGGGAAATAGTGCCAGAAATGTCGACTCTATGCTGCGTTTCCCCTGACCCGGCGTTTCGTACTCGATCGCGTCGGCGCCGATGATCTCAAGCTCCTCGCCGAGCGGGGAGATGACCATCTCGAATGATTTACCCGGGAGAGCGCTCAGATCGGGCGAAATCTCTCCCTGTGGAGTCGAGATGTTCATGCTGATCGAGTCGACGGTGACGGTGAAGGCGAGGTTATCCGTTTTCGCTCCCCTGGATGCAATCGTGAAGCGGTGTGTATCGTCCGCTGTGATCTTCATCGACTGTCCCATGATATCCATGGCCTGTTCGAACTCGTTCGTGAAACGGTACGTCAGCGCAACTCCCTCCTGCATCCGGTACGTGAGGATGAGACCGGTCTCGGGGTCCCCCCACATCGGTTTCTTCGCGCACCCGGTAATGACGAGGGCCGCGAGGGCGGCAGCGACGACGAGCAGGACAACGCGGCGGTTACGTGCGTTGAGCATGTGAGTTACCTCCGGTTTCGAGGAACGGATCGTTTCAACGGGAGGCGTTATATTCGCCGCCCGTTGTTTTCTTTTTAGATATATTGTCAGGCGCCGATGCCGTTCGGGGGAGTGTATCAGAGAGGATGCTCGAGTGATAGGAATTTTATTTCAGGTGGACGACCTTTTTCACGTCGGTGTGCGGGCCGGCCTCGAGCCTGCAGAAATAAACCCCGCTCGCGACACGCCGGCCGTGATCGTTGCGGCCGTCCCACGATGTTCTGTATCCGCCGGCGGTGACACGGTGTTCGGCGACGAGGTTTCGCACGCGCCTGCCGGCGACGTCATAGATCGTGACACCCACATCGGAGCGCAGCGGGACGATATATTCGATGAGCAGGGTCGAATTGAAGGGATTGGGATAACAGCGCTTGATACGCGGCGCCACGGCGGCAACGTATGCTCCGTACACCTCCTCCGGACCGAATGCGATCGCACAGTCCACCCGTGTCACTTTCTTGTAATGGTCGCGTATCTCGCTCCCGGACAGTGCCCGCCGGTACAGTCGGAATTCGTCGATCATACCGTGGCAGTGGCCGTTGTCGAATGCGCCGAGGGTCAGTGCCGCCCCGTCCGGATTGATCGTTCCCATCTGCGCGTACTCGGTCGGGCTCCGCATGCCGTCGAGGTAGAGCGTCATGCGCGTGCCGTCGTACCGTGCCGCGAGATGGTGCCATTTCCGGACGGCGATGTGCGGCGTGTCGAACGCGCCGCCCTCCTGGGCGCCCGTGTCGGTGGCGAAGATCAGTTCGCCGTTTTCCAGCCCGACGTAAAAACCGGGCTGCGCGGTTCCAAGCACCGCTAGCGGTTGTGCGCAGGTTCTGGAATCATCGGGACGGAACCACATCTCGACGGTGAGCCGATCGATTCGGTCCGTTCCCTGGAGCTGCTCCAGGCCGGCATATCCCAAGCTGTCGCAGTGGAGCACGTAGCCCGGGTAGGCAAGGTCGTACCGCCGCTCGTAGCAGCTTCCGTCATGCGACCACGCGCCGTCGCCGCGTGAGGCAATGCCCGTATTTCCGTAGATCGAGTTATCGGAGATGGTTTGTCCCCTCCCGTCATCCATCAGCCACTCGACGAGCAGATCGGGATCGATTGAACCGGAGGGGAGGGGGGCGAAGCTCGCGCGCAGGGTTCGCGCGAAGCTGCTCGCGTTGTAGGCGATGTTGTTGCCGTAATAGAGGTAGAGACGCGATTCAGAGGAACGGTGCGGCACCTTCACGAAGGCGCGTGTTCTCCGGTCCTCGAGCGATCCGATGATGCCGTTCGCTCCGTACATGATGACCTCGGAAGGTTCGCCGTGACAGCATGATCCCGTCCGTTCCGAAGAACCGTAGCTCCAGAGGATCTGGAATTCGGGGTGCCAGTCGATCACCCGCACCACGTAGTTGTGCACGTATCTGGATTCATGTGTCAGCATCCTCGCAAGCTCCCAGGACTTTCCCCCATCGAAACTGGCGTACTCGGCGATCTCGCCGCCGTCGTGCCCGTCGCTTCCCACCGGGAGGTACGCCCTGATCCGTTCCGGTCCCTCGACGACGATAGCGCCGCGGTCGAACAGGTGATCGCAGGGAGCGATCGGGTGGGATGTCCAGCCGCCGCCGGCGTGCACGGCCAGACGCCATTCCCCCGGCCCGGATGGAGCCGTTTGATACCAGGGACCCACATTGAGCAGGATGTACGGATTGTCGTTCCCGTCGAGGGCGAAGTCGTTGATGTGGCTCGACTGGTACCGGCTGTCGTAGATGATCTCGGTCTGTGCGACCTCGAACGGCGGCGTTCCCAGCATCCGTCCACCGCGGCCCTTGAACGTTTCGAGTCCGTCGTCGGAATAGAGGTAATATATGTTCGAATATCTCTTGTGCCGATAATCGAACGGGGTGAATGCAATGTGGAATGTTTTGACGCCGTCCCCCGTGCCGACGGCGGTGAGCGCGTACACGTAGATATACGGCTGCACGATGAGGCTTGTCGGCTCGGACCACGTCGCGCCGAAATCGGCGGATGTGACGTACGACCAGTCCGCCGTGCGGTAGTAAGGTTGCCCATCCGGGTATTTTTTCCGGTACGAGAGGATCATGGTCGTCGAATCGAGCATCCACGGCTGAGGATACGTCGCCATGTCGGCAATGAGAACCTCGGCGGTCCACTCGGAGATGTCCTCGGGACGCACCGAGCGGCGCATCTGTATCGGGTGGTGGTGGCAGCCGTAGAAGGCATAGATGTAGCCGGCGTCATCGATCAGTATCGATGGATTGCCGTGCGCATCATCGGGGATCTGCGTCCTTCCGATGATGACGGCATCGGACAGCTCCTTGGTATCGTGATCGAAGTACCTGATCGCGGGATCCCTGCTGAAGTCGCCATAGGCGAAAAAGGTGCGGTCGTGCATGCCCCCGTGGCGGATGGCGGTCGGCCTGTGTGTCGTGTAGTATGTTGCAGCAGGCGTGTGATACTGCGTGTAGCCGTTCGATTCGCAGCACGCGAACCACGCGCCGTGCGTGATGCGATCGTCGAACAGCCAGTGATCCAGAATGGAGTGCGGCGTTTCCGATTCGGGATCGTAGAGGATGAAGCGGGCATCCCTGCAGTCGTATTGCCAGGTCAGGCCCGGCACGCGGGTGGCATCCAGGGTGATCCGTACGTGGAAATCCCCGATGGAATCGGTGCCGCCGGTCATCTCGAACGGCACACGGTATTTCCATTCGCCATTCCACCAGGGAGTCTCTTCGATAGAGGCGGGCGTGCTCGCCTGTGCATGCAGTGTGGTATGCAGCGCCGCGACGACAAGAATCGACGCACGGATGATCGACGTTGCTTTTGTAATCATGTCAGTTGCCGCCGGCGTCGAGCCCCATCTTCCTCAGCAATGCGTCGTAGCGCTGGTCGGCGCGGATGGCGTCGAGCTCGGGATCGACCAGTATCGTCGACAGGTAGGGTGATCGATCCACGTATGCTTTTTCCAACCACTCGAAGGCGAGATCGGGTTCGCCGAGCAGCGAAAAAACCTTTGCCACGATATATGGAGTGATCAACGCGTTTCTCGACTTCTCGACGAGATTGCCGAGAAGTGCGCGTGCCTTCTCCGTCTCGCCCGATAGCGCGTATGCGCGGGCGAGCCCCGCCAGTGCTCTCAGACTGTCGGTGTGGCTCAAGTCGGAGAGCATCAAACTTTTGCGGTACTGTTCGAGCGCCAAGTCGTACTTCCCTTCTTCCTTGTACGCCCAGCCCAACAGGTAGTGTACTTCGAAATTCTCCGGATCGTCCGCGAGCAGTTCCCGGGCCTTTGCCCGAGCCAGTTCAAGCTGTTGTGAGTAAATGTAATATATCAATTGCAGACGTTTTATACTGAAAGAATGAGGATCATGTTCGGCCGCGAACAGCATTTCGTTGTATGCCGCCTCCATCTGTCCGGTGGACATGAGGTAACCCGCATGAAAGATGCGGGCCTCGGAGGACCCGGGGCTCAGTTCGACGGCCCGTCTGAAACCTCTCTCCGCTGCATTCCAGTCCCAGTCGTACATGAACTTCACATCGGCCAGAACTACGTGGGCCTCGGCGAGGGTCTCGTCGATCTCCAGCGCCCTGATCGCCGCCGCCCGCGCCTTCGGCCAACCGCTACCGGGAGAGATCCAATCGAACGATGCAAGTATGTCGTACGATTTGGCCAGCCCGGCGTACGCCAGGGCGTTGCGCGGATCCAACGCTATCGCCCGCTCGAAGTACTCTATCCCTTCCTCGATCGATGGTTTCGTCCACGTGTTGATAAGGAATCGCCCTTTGAGATACGCCTCGTGAGCGGTAGGAACGACGGGGCCGGCGGCGGTCAATCTCGCCTCCTCCTCGGGTGTCACCGCCACCTTGATTTCCGCCGTGATGTCCCGCGCCACATCTTCCTGAATGGTCAGAACGTCATCTATGTTTCTCTCATATTCGGCCGCCCAGATTTGCCGATCCGCCGCGACCTCGATCAGTTCAATGGCTATGCGGATACGCTCCCCGACGAACCTCATCGAACCCTTCACTACGGCATCAACGCTCAACTCCCGCGCGATGGTCGGAACGGGCATCCCGGCATTCTTGTAGTGTATTATGGAAGTCCGGGAAATGACGCGGAGCGCCTTGATCTTGGAGAGTTCCGCGATGAGTGCTTCGGTCATGCCGTCGGCGTAGAATTCATGGTCGGGATTGCCGGAGAGGTTCCGGAGCGGGAGCACCGCTATCGAGTCGATCGTGTCCCCCCGTTCGGACATGAAGTGGTAGACTATCACGGCGCAGAGAATGACCAATACCAAAATCCCGACGAGAATGTGTGTTCTTATAATTGTCATCTTCTTTCCAGCCTATCCTGGTTTTTCATGCATCGAGTTTCGGGATCGAGTCCACGGATTTTTGGTTCCCTCCCTCGCGTACGCAACGGCCGTTTGTGTGTAGTACACTATGCCGTTTCTTCGTGAATTTCAATCGGAGTTATAGACTCCGGGGCCGAAAATATGTATTAGCGCGGTTGCAGCGTGAGCGCGACGTAGTCGGAGTACTCCTCGATCTTCCCTCCCCCGCCGGCGGGATCCGGCCGATCGCCGAGGTAGAACTTGACGCGGAGGCTGAGAAACGATTCTCCGCTCCGGTCGGCGATCAGGTAAACGATTCTCCGCTCCGGTCGGCGATCAGGTAGTGGCACGGAACGAATCCGTAAACGTGCTTGGTGAGCAGAAGGGCTTCCTTCGCCTCGGCCGTCGGGCGCCGCCCCGAGATCGTACCGGTGGTAAAATCGTAGTTGCGGCTCAGGGTGCCATGGCCGTTCGCGGTATGTGTGCCGGGATAGAAGACGGCCGAGCAGCCGGGCGGGCCCGTGGGGAACAGCATTATGGAGGAGAAATCGCAGCGGTCGTCTTCGACGTCCAGGCCGAACGCCGCGGCGATACCGCGCATGCGCTCATGCAGGATCGGGTAGTTGCGCACCATGTACTCGCGCTGGATTCTATTGAGGAGTGTATCACCCCGGGGGTCGGGCCGGGCGCCGAGCGCCTTAGCGATCTCGCCTAGTTTTTCCCCGATGGCGATGTTTGTGCCTTTCATGATGACGTGCCGCACCTCCATGAAACGGTCGGGACCGCCCGCGACGACCGTTTCGCCGTACCGCAGGCCGGACGCAGCAGCGGGCACGGCGGCGGAGGCGATGACGAAGGCTGCAAGTGCCAAGGCGACGGTGAAATCAGAATGTTTGCTAAACATGAATATGGACCTCCTTCGAATCGGTTGCGGCACTGTGCTCGGTCGGGCACGGTGCCATTATCTCTGATGTGGCATGAATGAGATACGTGATCGCCGGGTAGCGGGTTTTACCGGGGATCGAAGCGGAGCCGCATCGATCATCGTCCTCGATCGGGTTCGCTCTTCCCATTTAAAGGGATGATTTTAAAAAGCGAAACGCTTATTTCTTGTCTCCCATCACTCGCGCGCCTGGTTGTTTATCGCAGCAGCACCATCTTCTTCGTTTCGCTGAACGTGCCCGCGTTCAATTTGTAGAAATAGACGCCGGAGGCGGCCGCGCGCCCCGTGCCGTCACGGCCGTCCCAGGTGACCTCGTAACGGCCCGCGGCGCGGTGCCCGTCGACGAGCGTGCGTGCGAGGCGCCCCGCGGCGTCGTAGACACGCAGCGTGACATGCGCGTCCTCCGGGATCCCGAACGAAATCGTCGTCGTTGGATTGAACGGATTCGGGTGGTTCTGCGCGAGGAAGCTCGCACGCGGTACCGTCGGTGCCTCGCCGTCCGTTATTCCATCCGAGCAGAGGAGGGCACACTCGCTCTCGTTCCCGTGAATGTCGATGGCCGCGACCTTGTAACAGTAGTCGCTATCCCAGCGCCATTCGTCATCGAAATAGAATGTATCGCACGGCTCGGTGAGGAGGTTCCCCGGCCCCGGCGTGAAATCGGATCCCACCCCGCGGTAAATCGCGTACCCGTCGAGATCGGACTCGATGTTCGGATCCCAGGTGAGCGTGAGCCCCTCGGGGACGAACGACTGCTCGCCGGCGAGCGCCAGAGGCGGGCAGGGGGAGAGGTTGTCCACCGAGTAGCCGCTGTCGGGCTGCGATGTGTAGAAGGTCAGGGGAACCGCCGTGTGTGCGATGATCTGGAAGTAATGGTATTCGTTGGAAGCGGCAGTCGAGTCGAACGCCGTCGCCACGATCTTTGAGTAGGTATCGATATAATACGCCGTGTGAACATCGATAAGCTCCCAGTAGAACTGCAGGCCGCCGAGTGATTCCATTCTGAAAACTGGAACGGTTATTCTCTCGGGGATGTCGGCCGCGCTCGTCAGGAGGAGCGCCTGTCCGTCCATCATCATTGCCGCCTGTGCGATGTCGAGCGCCCTCCAGATCGAGTATTCCGTGATCTGGCCTGTGGCGTCGTACTGGCTTGCATCCCAGGCTATGTTTACGAATCCCCCCTGATCCTGCGGGACGTCGCGCACCGACATGATATGCGGATTCGGGTAGCCCCAGTTGCCGTCCGCATCGATCCTCTGGGCGAAGATATCGTAGAATACGCCCCCCCG
>CBFCXB010000024.1:0-12421 GCA_965601905.1 uncultured bacterium
ACCGCGACGTGCAGGGGAAGCTCGATGCGGCCGAAACGGTTCTCATCCCGTGGAGCGAACCGGCCCACGTTGCCGATGGTTCGCTGAGCCGCAATTTCCACTGGTCCACCGTCACGTGTCCCGAGCCGCTGCTCATGGTTTCCCGCGAGCTGGCGGACGAGAAGAAGCTCTCGAACGGCGACCGGGTGATGGTTGTCTCCGAGGGCGGCGAGGCTTCCCTGAAGGTAAAGGTGACGGACAAGCTGAAAGGGAATATCGTGGGCGGGACGATCCATTTCCCCGACGTGCGAAGACTCTTCCCCTGGAAGCTCGATGCGCGTAACAACGAGATCGTGCTGGGCCCCGTGCCGGTTACGGTTGCCGGCGGGAGCGAAAAAGGCTGATTATGGAAAAACGTGTCTATATAAATATGAATCGCTGCACCGGGTGCCGGGCATGCGCCGCGGCCTGCGCCCAGGGACACCACGATCAGGGGCTCCTCAAGCACGGCCATGTGCGCGAAACGGCTCTGATGCCGTTCCACTGCCGGCACTGCGAAACGCCCCTGTGCCTCGAGGTGTGCCCGCAGGAGGCGATCAAGAAGGACGAAAATGGAACGATCGTCCGGATGCCCCACCTCTGCGTCGGGTGCAAGTCGTGTGTCATGTCATGCCCGTTCGGCGTGATGTTCATGCATTCGACGTGGCACGTGTCGCCGAAATGCGATCTGTGCCACGACCGTCTCGAGGAGGGGAAGGAGCCGCGGTGCGTGGCCACATGCACCTCAGGCGCCCTCGTCTTCGAGGAACTCACTGAGCTCGAGAAGAAACAGAAACGCGCGGTGGAAGGCGGACGGTATTTCACCCGGTTCATGCTCGCACGATAGTGGAGTAGGACGATGGAAACAGCGCAATACCTGTTCAGTTACCTGATATTTCCCGGGCTGCTGTTTTCGGCGGTCGTCGGGCTGCTGACCACGTGGGTCGACCGCAAGGTCACGGCCAGGGTGCAGTGGCGGGTCGGGCCGCCGTGGTACCAGCCGTTCGCCGATATGGTGAAGCTTCTCGGCAAGGAAATCGTTGTGCCGGCCGGCGCAAAGCGGACGGGGTTTCTCCTGATGCCGCTCGTGGGCCTCGCCGCGGCGACACTCGCATCGACGATCCTCTGGCGCGTGAATCTCAATCCCACCTCCTCGTTCATCGGCGATACGATCGTCGTGCTCTACGTCCTAACGATCCCGGCGATCGCGATGATCCTCGGCGCCAGCGCCTCGGGCAACCCGCTCGGCATCCTCGGCGCGAGCCGCGAGATGAAGCTCCTATTCGCGTACGAGCTTCCGCTCGTGATCGCGGTGCTGACGACCGTGTACAAGGTCGGGAGTTTCTCGCTGGAGAGCATCATCCAGCACCAGGCGCAGGAAGGGATCATGCTGGGCAGCGCCTCGGGCGTTATCGCGTTCATCGTAACGATATTCTGCGTGCAGGCGAAGCTGACTTTCGTTCCGTTCGATATCCCCGAGGCGGAAACCGAGCTCGCCGGCGGATCGCATATCGAGTACTCGGGCGGGGCGCTGGCCATCGTCAAGCTGAACATGGCGATGATGTTCTTCGTGCTGCCGATATTTCTCATCACGATTTTCTGGGGCGGTATCGCCTTCACCGGTTTGAGAATCCTGACCTCGATCCTCAAGTACGTTGCGATCGTGGTCATTCTGGTTTTGATAAAGAATACGAACCCCCGGGTGCGGATCGATCAGGCGGTCAGATTTTTCTGGGGGCCGATGTTCGTGCTGTCGGTTATAGCGATGATCCTGGCCGCGCTGGGGTACTAGGCGGCGGAGGAGAGATATGTCACTGGCGCTCAAGGCACTGAAGAAATCCCCGTGGGTGTTCCATGTCAACACGGGCGCGTGCAACAACTGTGACATCGAGATTCTCGACGCCCTCACGCCGCGGTACGATATCGAGCGCTTCGGAATCTTGCTCGTCGGGAGCATCCGGCACGCCGACGTGCTCCTTATCAGCGGCCCGCTCACCAAGGCCTGTCTGCCCCGCCTGAAACGGCTCTACGAGGCGGCGCCCAAGCCGGTCAAGGTGATCGTGTTCGGCGCGTGCGGGTGCCGGTGCGGGATCTTCCGCGACGGGTACAATATCGTCGGCCCCGTCGACAAGTACATCCCGGTCGATGCCTACATACCGGGATGCCCGCCGAAACCGGAGACGATCATAGCCGGTGTGGTGAAGGTGCTGGGGACGTTATAGAGTAGAACGCCCGATGATGGGCGGGGACGGAACAGAGACGAAGATGACGAAAGAAGAAGTACAGAAGAGGATAGCCGAGAAGTTCGGCGAAAAGGTCAAGATCGCCGAGCGGTCCCCCAAGCGGGTATTTGTATATGCCGAGAACGACATCTGGGTCGATCTGGCCGACTTCGTCTTCAACGAGCTCGACGGCCGCTTCGACACGGGACTGGCGGTCGACGATCGTGACGGTGTCGAGGTTATGTTCTTCATGCCGTTCGACGCCAAGCAGTTCGGTGCGGAGCATTTCTACCTGACGATAAAGACGTTCGCTAAAAAGCCGAAGCCGACTCTCGATTCGATCTCGAATATCATTCCGGGCGCCAAGTGGATCGAGCGCGAGATGTTCGAGATGTACGAGGTCACGTTCAGAAACCATCCGGATGCCAGGCCGCTCCTTCGAGCCGATACGCGCCCCGACGATTTCTACCCCGCCAAGCGGGAGGAAAAGGAAGATCACGAGATGACGCGGGTCCGCGACGACGGCAAAAAGCGCGCGGACGAGGTGGCGGGAAAACCGTACAAGGGAAAGAATCCGTAAGGAGCAATGTACCGGCCCGGGGTGGCCGTACCGATAGACGAGGTGAACAGCAATGGTTAAGAAAATACCGATCGGGCCGTATCATCCGATTCTCGAGGAGCCGGAGTTCTTCGAGCTCCACGTGGAAGGTGAGCGGGTGGTCGACATCGACATGACGATCGGTTGGAGCCATCGCGGTATCGAGCTTCTGAGCGAGCACAAGACGTGGGACCAGGTGCCGTTTCTCGTGGAGCGGGTCTGCGGTATATGCTCGGCATCGCACCCGTACGCGTACGTGAAAGCGGTCGAGGATCTGCTCGGTATCGAGGTGCCGCTCAGGGCGCAGTATATCAGGGCCATCGTGGCCGAGCTGGAGCGGCTGCACAGCCACCTGCTCTGGACCGGCCTCGCCGGGCATTTTCTCGGGTACAACACGGTCTTCATGTGGTGCTGGAAGTACCGCGAGCCGCTCCTCGATCTCATCGAGGCGGTTACGGGCAACCGGAACCACTACGCGATGTTCCGCGTGGGCGGCGTGCGGCGGGATATCCCGGAAGAGGAAATACCGAACATATCGAAGCTCCTCAACGTGATAGAGAAGCAGAACATAATGCTCACCAACGCGATCGTCGATGACCCGGTGATCCACGCCCGCACCAAGAACGTCGGCGTCCTGCCGCTCGACAAGTGCCGGGAGTACGGCGCGCTCGGGCCGACGGCGCGCGCCGGCGGATACGACGTAGACTGCCGGCGCGATCACCCGATCGACGCGTACGACAAGGTCAAATTCGATGTGATCGTCCAGCCGAACGGCGATGTCTTCGACAAGGCGGTGGTCCGCCAGCTCGAGAACTTCGAGTCGATCAAGATCATCCGCCAGTGCCTGAAACAGATTGAGCCGGGCGACATTTGCGCGGAGGTCCACGAGATCCCCCCCGGCGAGGGGATGGGAAGTTACGAGGCGCCGCGGGGCGAGGTGTTCCACTACGTGCGCTCCGACGGCGGCAACATGCCGATACGCCACAAGATCCGCGCCCCGAGCTTCAACAACATCCTCACCAACGAGGTGAGCGTGCCGGGGAACACGGTCGCGGACGCCGGGCTCATCACCGCGGCGGTCGATCCCTGCTACTCATGCACGGAGCGGGTCGGTATCGTCGATGCGCAGAACGGAAAGCGGAGTATCCTGACCGAGGCCGACCTGATACGGCTCTCGCAGGAGAAAACGGAGAGGATCAGGAGACGTTTCGGAAAAGCGTTGCGGAAATGAAGAGAAGATAGGGATGAACCGGAGATCGAACAATGAATGATCTGCTCTACCCGATTCTAATTCCGGCGATCGCGGGATTCATCACGCTCCTTATCCCGCGAAAGGGGAGGATCGTGGCGGGAGTCATTGCCCTCGCCGCGGCCGTCTGGACCTTTGTTCGCGTGATCAGCCTCTTCGGGGCCGGGGAGAGCACATACAGCAAGATTCTCTTCTCCCTCGGAGGAGTGCTGCCGTTCGAGTTTTCGTTGCGGTTGTACCATTTCAGCGGATTCGTTCTCCTCTTCATCATGCTGTTCGGCTTCCTCGCGATTCTCTACTCTCTCGGTTACATGCGGGGGCGGGACACATCGAGTATGTACTATTCATTCATGCTCTGGGCCCTTGCGGCGGCGGCGGGCGCCGTCCTGGCCGAGAATCTCTTGATATTGTTGATATTCTGGGAGATCCTCACGGTTATCCTGTATTTCCTTGTCAATCTCGGGGACGATGGACACGAGAAGGCGGCGGCCAAGGCCTTCACCATTCTCGGGCTGAGCGATGCGTTGATGCTCCTCGGTATCGTGATCATCTGGGTCGTCTACGGCACCCTCTCGATGTCGCGGCTCTCGATCTCTACGGGTAATACGATCGGAGTGATCACCTTCCTATTTCTCTTTGTCGGCGCGATTGCCAAGGCCGGTGCGATACCTCTGCACTCGTGGGTCCCCGAAATAGCCAAGCCCACGCACGCCTCCGTGATGGCGTTTCTCCCCGCGGCATTGGATAAGCTCCTCGGCATCTACCTTCTCGCCCGGATTTCGATCGACCTGTTCCAGGTGCGTAGCGGATCCGGGCTGTCGCTCGCGATGATGATCATCGGCTCAGTCACGATTATCTTCGCCGTGATGATGGCCCTCGTGCAGCACAATCTCAAGAAGCTCCTCTCGTTCCACGCGGTCAGCCAGGTCGGTTACATGGTGCTCGGCGTGGGGAGCGGCATTCCCATCGCGATCATAGGCGGGCTCTTTCACATGCTGAACAATGCGATATACAAGAGCTGCCTGTTCTTCTCGGCGGGTGCGATCGAAAAGCAGACGGGAACGACCGAGCTCGAGGATGGCGGCGGTCTTGCGAGACTCATGCCGGTGACATTCATCGTGACCGTGATAGCGGCGCTCTCGATTTCCGGCGTGCCGCCGTTCAACGGTTTCGCCTCCAAGTGGCTCGTGTACCAGGGCATGCTGGAGGGCGGGTACATGATCTTCCTCGTGGCGGCGGTGTTCGGGAGCGCCCTGACACTCGCCTCGTTCATCAAGGTCCTCCACTCCGTCTTTCTCGGCAGGAGACCCGGGCGGTTCGAAGGGATCAAGGAAGTGGGATTCCCGATGCAGCTGCCGATGATATTTCTCGCAATCCTGTGCGTGCTGTTCGGCGTATTCGCCCGGTACCCCCTCGAGCGGTTCATCATTCCGATCATCAGCCAGGGGGCCCTGGCGGTGGACAGCAGGCAGATCGTAACACCGGAGGGATTGTGGAGTCCGGGAGCGGCGACGATGCTCATTATCGTCGGCGTCATAGCCGGTCTCGTCATCTATTTGTTTGGCAGGATCAGGTCCGTCAGGGTGGACGACAACGTCTGGATCGGCGGCAATATCATGGACAGCGAGGAAATAAGAATACCGGGAACGCATTTCTACAGGACGGTGACGGAAGATATCAATCCCTCGATCACCGCACTGTTCAATGACGGTGAAAAGGGCGCCCTCGACGGGTACAACGTATTGGGACGTCTCGGCGGCGGTTTCGTCAACGTACTCCGGGCGATTCACAATGGGATACTCTCGACGTACCTGTCATGGGTGCTGATCGGTTTGGGAGCGTTGGCATTTATTCTCATGTTCCGATAACGGAGGCGATTGTATAGCGATGGAGATTTTTCTCCTCATACTGATTTTATTCATGATCATCGGCGCGATCATCGCCATCGAGACGAAGAACCTTCTCTCCTCGGTGATCTCCGTCGGAGTGGTCGGATTCTTTCTCAGTATCGTATTTCTGATGCTGGGCGCACCGGACATCGCCATCACGCAGGTAGTGGTGGAGATCCTGATATTGGTGATCTTGATCCGAGCCACGATCACGATCGACAATACCGCGATCGAGAAGCACTGGGATACGTTTTCGTTCGTGACGAGCCTCGTATTCTTCGGGCTTTTTCTGATCTTTTCCTTTCTCGCGGTCAAGGAGCTTCCCACGTTCGGCGAGCCGCTCCTCAAGGTATCGCGAGAGTATCTGCAAAACGGCCCCGAGAAGACCGGCGCGGCGAATATCGTGACGGGCATTCTGCTCGACTACCGGGGATACGACACGATCGGCGAGGCGACGGTTCTATTCACTTCGATCGTGGGCGCCTTCGTGATTCTGCGCCGCAAGGGGCGCAAGTTGAAAACCGACGAGGATAAGCAGAAAGTCGGGATACTGGAAGACCATGATATCAGCACTGATTTCGAGGGTTTTTAGGGGGTGAACGAAGTTGACATCGCCCGATGAGATACACGACGGCAGCAAGGGTATGACGTCGATCGTCAAGACGATCGTGCGGTTCGCTTTGGGCATCATCGTCATGTTCGGCACGTACATCATTCTGTATGGACACCTAACGCCGGGCGGTGGATTTGCGGGAGGCGTGATTCTCTCGTGCGGGTACATAATACTCACGCTGGCGTTCGGCAGAGGCGTGGCGCTGTCGAAGATGAGCAGCACGGCAGCCTCCATTCTCGATAACACCGGCGCGCTGGCGTTTATCAGCATAGGCCTTCTCGGATTTACCGGTGGATACTTCTTCCTGAATTTTATCAACCATGGCAAGCTGTTCGAGCTGTTCAGCGCGGGAATCATCCCCCTCAGTAATATTGCGATCGGGCTGAAAGTCACCTCGTCGCTTTTTGCCGTATTCCTGGCCCTGTCGATTTTCGGAAGGTTTATATCCAAGCTCGTGGAAGAGGAGTAGAAGAAGGAGCGCCGTTCGATGATGTTGTATTTTCTCTCACTGGTTCTTTTCGTGATGGGGTTGTACTGCCTCATCGCCAAGAAGAACATTGTGAAGAAGATCATAGGCATTGTGATTACCGAGTACTCGATCAACCTTTTCCTGATACTTGTCGGGTACCGCCGGGACGGAATCGCTCCGATTCTCTTGAAGGGAATGCAGCGGAGCGAGATCGTAGAGAAAAGCGTCGATCCGCTGCCGCAGGCTCTGGTGCTCACATCGATCGTGATTGGACTCGGCGTGCTCGCCATGATGATCTCGATATGTCTGAGACTGTACGAGAAGTATAAGACCTTTGATATGACGGAGATCAGAGATCTCAAGGGATAGATAGGAGCGGAAGTTCACATGCAGGCATATTACCCATTGTTCACGGCGATACCCCTTGCGGCCGCCTTCTTCAATCTCCTGATCACGAAGATCAGCAAGAAGGTGTCGGATGCAATCGCGCTGCTTGTCGGCGCGGCCCTCGCCGTGATGGCGGTCATGATGCTTTTCCAGCCGGCGTTCGTTTACAAGGTCGGCGGGTGGCTGCCGCCGTGGGGGATCCTCCTCGTCTCCGATGGGCTGAGCTCGTTGTTGCTTGTCGTCATTAACGTCATCGGATTTCTCTCGATACTGTATTCCGTGAACTACATGACGACCTACACGGCGAAGCCCAAATATTTCTCGCTCTTCATGCTCATGCTCGCCGGCATGAACGGCGTCGTTATCACCGGCGATTTGTTCAACCTGTACGTATTCCTGGAGATTGCCTCGATCGCCTCGTACGCACTTGTGGGATTCGGGTGCGAGAAGGAGGAGCTCGAGGCGTCGTTCAAGTACCTCATCCTCGGCGGCGTGGCGAGCACGGCGATCCTGTTCGGCATAGCGTTTCTGTATTCGATGACCGGAACGCTGAACATGCCCGACCTGGCGAAGCAGCTCGATGTCATCGGGTGGAACAGGGCCGTGGCATTCGTCTTGGCGTTCTTCATAATGGGATTCGGGCTCAAGGCCTCCTCGGTTCCGTTCCACGCGTGGCTGCCGGACGCTCATCCCAGCGCGCCGGCGCCGATATCTGCGATGCTTTCGGGCGTGTTGATAAAAGCACTCGGTATCTACTCGATCGCCCGTATCCTGTACAACGTATTCGGCCAGGAGGCGCTGCTTTCGAGCATCGTCATGTTCCTCGGTGCGCTCTCCATGGTGGTTGGAGTGTTCCTCGCCGTGGGCCAGTCGGATTTCAAGCGCATGCTCGCTTATCATTCGATCAGCCAGATGGGGTATGTCACGATGGGCCTCGGCCTAGGCCTCAATCCCAACGTGGACCCTGCGATTGCGATGCTGGGGATGTTCGGCGGGCTGTTTCATCTGGTCAATCATGCCGTTTTCAAGTCTCTCCTGTTCCTCTGCGCGGGGTCGTTCGAGTACCGGACCGGCACGAGGAACAAGCACGAGATGGGGGGGTTGATACGGCGCATGCCCGTTACCGGCGCGACATGCTCGATCGCCTCACTCTCTATCTCCGGCGTGCCGCCCTTCAACGGCTTCTGGAGCAAATTGATAATTATCATCGCGTTCATGCAGGCGGGGTACTGGCTGTACAGCGCGATCGCCGTGCTCGTGGCGTTCATGACCCTGGTATCATTCATCAGACTGCAGATGAGCGTGCTATTCGGAAGTTTGCCCGAGCGCTTCCGGCGGATCAAGGAGTCGCCGGTTCTGATGGCGATACCGCTTGTGATACTCGCCCTGCTCTGCCTGGGTATCGGCATCGCCTATCCGTTTGTGGATCAGGGGCTGTTGCAGGCGGCCAAGGATGCGTTGCTGGACAAGATGGCCTACATACAACTCATAATGGGTGGGTAGAAAAGGTATACGATGAAACGGTTCATGCATTTTCTTGTACTGTTGTTCATCTGGCTGCTGCTGACGTGGTCGCTCCAGTGGCAGGAGCTGCTCGTGGGCGTGTTCATCGCGCTCGTCGCGCAGCTCCTGATGGGGGACATATTTCCGGTCGGAGCGGTGAAGATCCTCAATCCGGTGCGGTTCTTCTGGCTGGTCGTCTACGCGATCGTATTCATCGGCTACGTGATCAAGGCCAATTTCGACGTTGCGTACCGCGTACTGAACATCCACCTGCCGATCAAGCCGGGAATCGTCAAGGTGCGGACCAAGCTGAAGACCGACATGGCGCGAACGTTTCTCGCGAACTCGATCACGCTCACGCCGGGCACGCTCAGCATCGATATCGTCGGGAATCGTCTGTACGTGCACTGGATCAACATCGTTTCCGCCGATCCCGAGAAGGAGACCGAGATCATCGTGCGGCGGTTCGAAAAACTGTTAGAAAGGATATTCGAGTGAGCGTATTCATCGCCCTTTTGATATTCTGCTGCTTCCTCTGCCTCTACCGCGTGGGCAAGGGACCGACGGCGCCCGACCGGACCGTGGCGATCGATATTCTGGGAACGCTCGTTGTGGGATTCTGCGCCATATACTCGATCATCACGAAGAAAGATCTGTACATGAACATCGGAATATCGTGGGCGCTCCTGAGCTTCATCGGGACCCTCGCACTGGCCAAATATCTCGAGGGGAGGGGTTTCGATGAGTGAGACAATCGGACTCATACTGCTCATCGTCGGCATCTCGTTCGATGTCGTGGGATGCATCGGGCTGGTGCGACTGCCCGATATCTACAACCGTCTCCAGGCGGCGACGAAGTGCGTTACGCTCGGTACCTGCATGATACTTCTCAGCGTGGTGTTCTATGCCGGGTTCGGTTCGATCGGCGTGAAGGCGCTCCTCTGTATCTGGTTCGTCCTGATGACGTCGCCGACCGGCGCTCACGCCATCGCGCGGGCGGCGCACCGTTCCGGCATCCACCTGTGGGAAGGCAGTGTTATGGACAAATACGCGGAAGATCATGAGGGAGCGGAAGACGAGGCTTGAGATCATCGATAGAACGGCAACGCCGGGGGTTTGACACGGACATGCGCAAGCCGAAACTGAGAGAGCTGAAGGAAGCGATCACGGCCCTGGTGAAGGGTCCGTACACGAGTAAGTTCCCGAAGGTGGCGCCGGTGGTGCCGGAGCACTTTCGCGGCACCCCGACGTACGAGCCGGATGAATGTGTCGGATGCGGCGCGTGCGGGCAGGTCTGTCCCGCCGGCGCGATCGAGATCGTCGACGAATTCCGCGCCGACAAGGGGCGCATGGTCCGCCGCATAGAGCGTGACTGGGGCAAGTGTATCTTCTGCAGCCAGTGCTTCGCGTACTGCATCACCGGCAAGGGGATCTATCTGGACAAGGACTTCGAGAAATCGACGCTCGACCCATCCACGATGATCAACACGCATGACAAGGAACTGCTCTTCTGCGAGCACTGCGGCACCCCGATCACGGCAAAGGATCACGTGAAGTGGATGATCGAGAAGCTCGGCGAGCTCGCCTTCGCCAATCAGACCTTCGTGGTTGCGCGTCTCGGGGAGCTGAAGCTGGTCGAGGAAACGGCGGCGAGAACGGACCGTCCCCTCGAGCGAAGCGATTTCATTCGCATCCTCTGCCCCAACTGCCGCGCCTCCTACATCCTCACCGACGAGTGGGGAGAGAGCTGATCGGCGGTTACCCGCGAAACGATACCGGCCCCCGGCGGGGGGCCTTTTTTATTGCCGGACGGCGGTGAAACGGGGATATAGATGAGCTTCGAGGGCGCCACGAAAGAGATCGTGAAACGTCTCGCGGGGAAGCGATTCGGCGTTGTCGGCGTCGGCAACACACTCAGGGGAGACGATGGGGCGGGTCCCGAGGTCATCGCGAATCTAGGGGGGAGGATCGATCTCCCGATCGTCGACGCCTCGGAGGTGCCGGAGAACTACGGGGGCTGGGTCGTCAGGGAGGGCCTCGAGAGCGTCGTCTTTGTCGATGCTGTCGATTTCGGCGGAGAGCCCGGCGAGTTCCGCGTCATTCCGCTCCAGAAGCTCATGCTGTCGGCGAGCAGCACCCACCGGCTCTCCCTCCACTACGTGATACGCTACCTCGAGGAAGAGTGGGGCGGGGATGCGCTGCTCGTGGGGATCCAGCCGAAGAGCCTCACGCTCGGGGAGGGGCTCACGGCGGAGGTCACGGCCGGCGTCCGTGCCCTCGCCGATACCCTCGTGGCGGCGTCGGCGGGCGGATCGTAGGAGAAGGCCTGCCATCGAGTACTTGAGAAGCACCATACTTAAGAAGCACCATCAGCAGCGGCATCTACTTCTGCAAGCTCTCCGCCAGAACGACCTCGAGCAGATCAGGAAGATGGCGCTGATCCGATAGGAGCATGCGGCGTTTCTCGATTCGCTGTGGAGCGGGGAATATACCGGTCGATTATCCTCTCGGAGCGCCTGACTTACAAACAGTGCGTCCAAAGCTCGATAAATGCCTCACTAACCGGTTTCTATCAAATAACATGCGGTCTTAGTGGATAATTGAGCTGGGGGTTATACAGCAGGAGATGGAGGGGGCACCCGGGGGGCACTGCTTTCTTGATAGGATTTCTCTCGTTATGGCAGGATCAGTTTAAAGGGAGGAGATCAGGTCAGCATTGCCGGAGACGAGGCGTTTCACCGTGCCCGATCAAGCGGGGTGATTGCCGGGCCGCCTCCCGCAACATTGGGGCCTATCGTACGTATTAATTAAACGTTGAAAACAGCTATTTCGCCTTGAAATATTCAACGAGGCTGGTAGATACTGGCACGGTCATGCGTATAGAGATTGAGGATCTCGAGAAGATATACAAAGGCGGGACGCGTGCCCTGGATGGCGTGAATCTCGAGATCGAGAGCGGCATGTTCGGGCTGCTGGGCCCCAACGGCGCGGGCAAGACCACATTGATGAAGATTCTCGTTACGCTGCTGCGGCCGAGCACGGGGTCGGTGCGCGTGAACGATCTCGATCTCGACCGTCACCGGGCCGAGATACGCGCGATGCTCGGATACCTTCCGCAGGAGTTCACCGCCTTCCCGAAGCTCAAGACGTGGGAGTTTCTCGAGTATGCGGCCAGTCTCGCCGGGATCCGGAACAGGAAGGCGCGGATCGAGGCGGTGGATGCGATGCTCGAGCAGGCGGGTCTTTTCGACGCACGGGACCGCATGGTGAAGAAACTCTCGGGCGGCATGAAGCGCAGGCTCGGGATCGCGCAGGCCCTCATCGGCGATCCACGGATCGTGGTGGTCGATGAGCCGACGACCGGCCTCGATCCCGAGGAGCGTATCCGGTTCAGGGGGCTCCTCACCGAGATGAGCCACCGGGATATCATCATCGTTCTCTCCACGCATATCGTCGGCGACATATCGAGTAGC
>CBFCXB010000025.1:0-12294 GCA_965601905.1 uncultured bacterium
AGGGTGAGGTATCCCAGGCCGACCTCGCCGAGAAAGGCGAGGCGCGAATCGAGCTCGGCAAGCACGTCCCGCGCGATAAAACGCTCGCGCTCGGTGAAGGGAGCGCTCCCGAGGACGAGCCGCAACGCCGACGGCACCATCCTGGCGCAGTCGCCGATCGTATATTCATCGATACGTACGTTGTTCGCCTCCTGCCGGAGCCGTCTCCCCTGGCAGGCGCGGCAGGTGGAGAAGCACATGTATTTTCGCGTGAAGAACCGGTGCCCCTTTTTGTAACTTTTTTCCCGCATCTTCTCGAGAAACGGTATTACGCCGACATAATCGCCGTCCCCCTCTATAATGACGTCCCGCTGCTCCCGTGAAAGTTTCGCATAGGGGTGATCGACCGGAATCCCCGACTCCCGGCAGAATTCCATCATGCGCTGATGGAAGAATGAAAATCGCTCCCGCGACCAGGGATCGATCGCGCGTTCCTTGAGGGAACGACCCGGATCGGGCACGATCAACTCCTCGGAAAATTCCATCCGGTCACCGAACCCGCGGCATTCGGGACATGCCCCATACGGACTGTTGAAGGAGAAAAGCAGCGGTGTCGGCATCTCGAAGCGCCTCCCGCACCGTACACAGGTCGGCGCGTGCATGAAGCGGTACCGCTCCGTGCCGTCGGTATCGACAACCTCGATAAAGCCGGACTGCTCACGATATGCCAATTCGACCGCCTCGGTGATACGGGACCTGTTCTGTCCGCTCGCCTCCACTCGATCGAGAAGAACGGCGGGCTCGACGCTTCCGCCCTCCGGCACGGTGAACTCGTCGATCCTGACCGGCTTACCGCCCGCGAGGAGTCGCACATACCCGCGCGAGAGAAGATACTGCCGTTTCGACTCCCAGACTTCGTCATCGATCGTCTGGACCGGAATGACGAGATAGATTCGTCTTCCCGAGAATAGCGAGATCACGGAATCGGCGACATCGCTCGGCGTGTGGGAGCGAACCTCCTCGCCGCATGTAGGGCAGATCATTTTCCCCACGCGCGCGAAGAGAAGCCTGAGATAATCGTACACTTCCGTTGCGGTGCCGACCGTCGAACGGGCGCTCGTAACGGTGTTCTTCTGGCGAATGGCGATGGTCGGGCTGATTCCCGAAATGTCGTCCACATCGGGTCGTTCGAGTTTCTCGATGAACTGGCGGGCGTACGTGGAGAGTGACTCGATGTATCGCCGCTGTCCCTCGGCGTATATCGTATCGAAGGCGAGCGAGGACTTGCCCGAGCCCGAAACGCCGGTGAGAACAATGACCTTGCGGCGGGGAAGCTCGAGGTCGATCCCCTTGAGGTTGTGCTGTCTCGCTCCCTTGATAACTATCGTGCGTACGGCCACGACACACTCCTTGAAAAGCAAACTCTTATTGTATCAACATTTGTAAAGACCCGCAAGATCGGATATACTCTTTTCTCTGGAAAGGAGCGCGTCACCGGGAACATGCCCGGTGAGGAAAAAACTACGGCGCGATGGTGACGGGAGACGTGACATCATGGATGAGAACTGCCGGAATACCGGCGCCGAAATTGCCGCGCTGCGCAAGACGTTGCGCATTCTGCGGGGCGAGAACGGCTGTCCATGGGACCGTGAGCGGTCAATGGACGATATCATTTCCGATCTGATAGGCGAGGCGTACGAGCTGCTCCGTGCAGAGAAATCGAAGCATTGGGACAACGTCGAGGAGGAGCTCGGCGACGTCATGTTCCTCGTGATCTTCATACACGAGCTGTACGCCGAACAGAAAGGCACTCCCCTCTCGGAGATCATTTCCCGCGTTCACCGGAAAATCGTGAAACGCCACCCGCATGTCTTCGGTTCCACCACGGCACGCAACAGCTCCGAGGGACTCGCGGAGTGGGAACGGATCAAGAGAAGCGAGAAGAAGACCCGGAAGCGCGAGGGCCTCCTCGACGATGTTCCGCCGGAGCTTCCACCGCTTCGAAAGGCAACGGAGATTCAGAAAAAGGCCGCAGAAGTCGGTTTCGATTGGCCCGACCGCAATGGCATACTCGAAAAGCTGCGCGAGGAAATCGGCGAGCTCGAGTGCGCCGTGGAGCGCGGAGAACGGGAGATGATCAAGGATGAAATGGGTGATTGCATCTTCACGATCATAAACCTTGCCCGCCGTCTTCAGGTGGAGCCGGAGAATGCGCTGGAGCAGACAATGGTGAAATTCATCTCGCGATTCCGAGTTATGGAGAAGTCGGCGCGTTCGCGTGGCATCTCCCTCGACGATCTCACACTCGAGGAGATGGAGCGACTCTGGCAGAAAAGCCCCACCCCACGGAACCCCACAACACCCCCACACACATCCCAGGGGGGCCGCCCGGGCCCCCCCCTTCTCGGATCGAACCGTACGACGTGACTAGTCCAGCCTGCGGAATTCGATACGCCGGTTGGATGCACGTCCCTCCGGCGTGTTGTTGTCAGCGATCGGATCGGCCTCGCTGTATCCCTTGGCGGTGGCCCGCTCGGGTGAGATGCCGGAGTTCATCAGGTACTGGCGCACCGCCTCGGCGCGCTTCTGGGAAAGCTGGAGATTGTATTCGAAGCTCCCCACGTTGTCGGTATATCCACGAATCTCGACCCGCACCTCGGGGTACGCCAGGAGTGATTTGACGACCTGGTCGAGCACCGTGTACGAATCGGGCGTCAGCGCGGCGGAGCCGCTTTCGAAGTGGACACCGCGGAGAATGAACTTCTTCTCGATCGGTCGCTCGTCGGGACATCCATCCTCGTCGTCGAAGCCGTTGAACGTCTCCGGCTCGTTCGGGCACTGATCGTCCGCATCGAGGATACCGTCGAGGTCGTTGTCGAGATCGGGGCAGCCATCCTCATCCTGGTAACCGTCCATGTCTTCAGCCTTCAACGGACATTTGTCCATATCATCGGGGATGCCGTCGGCATCGCTGTCCTCCATCACGTCGGGGCAGCCGTCACTGTCGTCGGTGCCGTCGAAATCCTCTGGCTCGTTCGGGCAGCGGTCCGCGACATCCTTTATGCCGTCGCCGTCATTATCGAAGTCTGGACAGCCGTCATCGTCCTCGAATCCGTCGAAATCCTCCGCAAGGTCAGGGCAACTGTCTTTTGCATCCTTGATGCCGTCGCCGTCATTATCGAAGTCTGGACAGCCGTCATCGTCCTCGAAACCGTCCACATCCTCCGCCACGTCCGGGCACTTGTCCATCTTGTCCTCTATCCCATCCTGGTCCCGGTCCTGCGGCATGACGTACCCGCCGTACGATAAGGCGAAGTATACGGTCCAGTCGGGCGGATAGACCAGCGAGGGATCATCCTCGGAGTTGAGGTTGAAATCGATCGCCGCCAGGACACCGACACCCGTTGCCGATGTAACCGAAATTCCCGGTGTGATGGTGTACACATTGGGGTTCGAATATCCCCTATAGGAAATCGTATCCAACTCGTTGTACACGTAAAAGAGGGTATCACCTTCCTTGATATCGGCGTTCATGAAATTGTCCCACTTGAACTCGCAGAACAGACGCACGTTGCGCATGAGAAACTCCACACCGCTTGCGAATTCGAACGCATCGTTGAAATTGTCGCTCTCGTCTTCAGGAACAACAGGGTAGCCGGGGTAGTAAAAACCGCTCACATCGGGATTGTTTGCGTACAGGATGCCGTATCCCTGTTCCTCGTTCTTGTTGAAACGGTATCCCGCATTGACATGGAGCTTCGTCGGCACGAACCTGTCCGTATCGGTGAAATCGAGTGTCAAAAGACCTTTGATACCGAAATCGACCTTCCCCGTGCTGAAACGCCGTTCCTCGTTTCCCGTCGGAAACCGCACCTGGCCAAGAACGCCGAGCCGCACGTAATCCGCCGGAAGAGGCGGGCAGAGCTTGAGCATCAACTCGGTATCTCCGATACCACCCCTGTTCCGTGTCTCGAAATCACCCTCCTCGTCATCTTTACCGACCTGCATGATCCAATTCCGGATGTCGAGTGAGGCGGCGAGCTCGATGTAATCGCTGAGCCCCAGCGTGAGGGCGGCCCGTGAGATGAAGAAATTGTAATCCACCTCTGCTTCACCGAGAGTGTATGAATCCTTGATGAAACTCTGCGGGCCCTTGGTAACGAGCTCGCCACTGCGCCGGTAGTATGAACTCCCCAGTGAAAACACAAGCTTACCCTTGCCGATGGTGCCGGCCTCGTACACTCTCAGCATACCGGCGGTGCCGTTCCACGAATCCTGGCCGTAGGCAATCCCGGTTAGCACCGAAACCAGGAACGCAGCCAGAAGTAGATACCTGCATAGCTTCATGACCGAGCCTCCTTAAAAATACCGCTCAGGAATAGCTCATATATGGTACTGTAACCCACATACAGCCAAAACATCACCCGCCGCGCTTACTCCTGTATTTCCGGATCGGACTTTTTCCTCTTTACCTTCGCCCCGCTCTTCCCCACCTTTTTCCGGGGTGGAGGCGGCGCGGCCCCGTTCTTTTCCGGTCCGGATTCCTCCGGAGCGGGTTCAGCGGTTTTCTGCTCCCGCTCTTCCGTTACCTGTTCGGCCTGTCTCTCCTCCCGCTCTCCGGCGGTGGATTCTCCCTCCGGTTCCGGCTCCTCGCGCTTCAACTCATCGACGTAGTTCAACTGCAACTCCGTCAAAACACCGTCGAGGAGTCCCCGCTCCCGGCCGGACAGGTTGCCGGCGGTTTTCTCCTTGATCATCTGGAGCATATCGATCGTTATATGCGCCTGTTGCAAATCCCGCTCCATCTTTTCGGTTACCGGATTGATCAGTTTGCCGAGCTGTTGCAGCGCGAGAGTCTGAAACATCGCTACAAGATGATGAAAAAGATACTCATTTCTCGAAATATCCGCTCCTCCAACGTCTTGCAATTCGGATACCCCCTTTCCCTCAGTCCAGACTATAGAAAGTTAAAAATTTTTCTGTCAATAAAAATCGGGCATAAAAAACCGCCGATTCCGCTGCAATCGGCGGTTGAAAATCAATCTGATTCCGGCACGCTTTCAGTCAACGCCCCGTTTGGAAGCGAACCAGATCATCTTCGCCTCCTCCGTGTCGGAAGCATTCGCGTACCCGTGTTCTTGACCCGCTATGTAGTAAATACTGTCCCCTTCTTCCAGTTCGCGGATCTTGTCGTCGATCTTGAAGTTGATCCGCCCCTTGAGAACAAGCACCGCTTCATCCCCTTCGTGTGAATGCACTTCGAGCCCTTTCTCCTTGTTCGGGTACAGCGTTATCAACTGGGCGTTTATCTTACCGCTGGGAATAGATCGCGTCAGCATAGTCTTGATGCCTTTGGCGCGCTTCAATTTCTCTTCCTTGCGGTCCTCAAATGCGATAAATGAAACATCGCTCAGCTCGTCTTTCTCGATGAAATATGCAGGGTCCTTCTCCAGCGCATCGGCGATGCGTATCAGGGCACCGATCGTCGGCGATGTCTTGCCACGCTCAATCTCGGATATATGGGTCGCCGATATACAGGCCTTCGCCTCGACGTTCTTCAGCGTGAAGTGCCTCTCTTCCCGAACCTTCTTTATCCTTCTCCCGATTTCTTCCTTGGATATCATCGGTTTGTTCACCTCCCATTGTATTACAGGCTGTACGGCGGCAGAGTGACCCAGATGGCCCGGCATTTCGCATCGCCTATGTTTCTCATCGCATGGGGCTTGCTGGCCTTGTAGTGGATGCTGTCGCCCTCTTTGAGTATGTACTTCTCATCGCCGATGATGATCTCCATGACACCCTTGGTGACGAGGGCGAATTCTTCGCCATCGTGCGTGCTGGTCTCCTCAGGCCGCTTCAGCCCCGGTTCGAGCTCCACTTCGAGAAACGATACCTTGAGACTCGGAATATCCTTCGTGAGCGAGAAATACGTTGCACCCCAATCCTTGAACTGCATGGGCTTACGGTTTGTCTTGTTAACGATCGATATCTTCGAAAGGTTCTTTTTCTCAACGAAGTACGCGACGTCCGTCCCCATCGCTTCGGCGATCTTGGCGAGAGCGCCGACCGTCGGTGATGTCATACCACGCTCTATTTCGGAAACGTGGGTTGCGGAAACCTTCGCCTTGAGCTCTATCTCTTTCAATGTCAAACCCTTCGACAATCGATGCTTCTTGATGCGAGCACCGATCTCGTTTTTCGTTTCCATGCTTGCTCCCCCGTATGTGTTTGAGCAATAACTTTGCTACAAAACTGAAAAACGTGAATTTCGCAGAATCCGTTCTTGTATACCTAATTAAAGCTGTTATAACAAAACGCCTGGTAATGTATAAACCAAACGATGACGTACTCATCTTTATATTATAATAAAATCTATTTTATTTCAATATAAAATTTATTAATTTAGCAATAATTTCGCATTATCGTAAATTTAACTGTAAATCCCACTCTCAAAACGATAATTGCCGCAATGGACGGGAATGTGATGGCATCTTTCATTTTTAACTGTCGTAGTTTCAACGAAAAGAGGTGTATTCGCATCTTTTTTAAAAATCTAGACTTGAGTGGAGGCTTGACGTATATTCGAACGGTATGGACGTATGGAGATGGCCGGGAGTGCAACTACCGCATTATGAACGTGAAACGGTGCAAGATACTGATTCTGCGATTCAGCTCGCTCGGTGACCTCATTCTCATGTCGCCTCTTATCAGAACACTCCGGGAGGAGCTGCCGGAGAGTGAAATACATATAGCGTGCAAGGCGAAATATATCGATATCTTTACCGAGAACAAATGTATCAACCGCGTCTACATGCTGCACGGCGGAGGATTCCTCGAGCTCATCCGTATGCTGACGCGGCTTCGCGGGGAACGCTACGATGTCGTGATAGACGCCCATAACGTACTGCGGAGCAGGCTCCTGTTTCATCTCATTCCCGCCGCGCGAAAGATTACGATCGAAAAGGAGCACACGAAGAAGCTGCTGCTGATCGGTGGAAAGGTCAATCTCTACGATTCCGTCGTATCCCAGTGCGATCGGTACCTGGAGTGTGCCAGAAAACTAGGTCTCGCGGTTTACGAACGCCCGACCGAGCTTTCAATTTCCACTCCCGCCGAGGAACGGGTCGGAGAACTTCTCGTGGGAGCCGGCATCGCCGGAAAACCGATCGTCGCGATTGCGCCTGGCGCCCGCTGGGCGACGAAGCGATGGCCCGCGGAGCATTTCGTCGGGTTGATACGGGCGCTTTTGGATCGCGGCCTCGGCACCATCCTCATCGGAGGCGATGCCGAGACCACTCTCACTGCGAGGATCGCCGGACGGTGCCCCGGCACCCTCGATGTCGCGGGATCGCTCTCGCTACTGGAAACGGGCGCCGTACTCAAACGTTGCGAGTGCCTCGTGACGAACGATTCGGCGCCGCTCCATATCGCCGAAGCGGTCGGCACGCCCGTCGTCGCCGTCTTCGGACCGACGGTAAGTGAATTCGGCTACTATCCGCGCCTTCCGAAGAGCGTGGCAGTCGAGATCGACCTCGACTGCCGGCCCTGCTCGCGCAATGGGGCGAGGCCGTGTCCGCTGGGTACAAAGGAGTGTCTCGAATCGATTGCAACGTCCCGTGTTCTCGCCGCGACAGAGCGTCTCTTGCAGATCGGTTCGGAAGGGACGGTGCCGTCATGGGTGGGGAATGGGAGCCATTCATGAATATCGGCCTTGCGCTCTACAATATGATGGTACCGGCCGCCGACGCCCTGGCACGGGCGGCGGCTCCCTTTAATGGCAAGATCGCCGAGGGCCTTGCGGGGAGGGCCGGATGGCGTGAGCGCTGGCCTCGGAAGGCGGCGGCGCTCGCGGGAAACGTTCCACTCTTCTGGTTCCACGTCTCATCCGTGGGCGAATTCCTGCAGGCACGCCCCGTCATCGAGCTGCTCGAAAAGCGGCTCGGTGGAAATCTGAACGTCGCCCTGACCTTTTTTTCACCCTCCGGCATGAACTACTTCACCTCCCATGATCGCGCCAGAAAAAGTGAGGCGATACGCTTCGTCGAGTATCTACCGATCGATACGAGGGGAAACGCACGATTCTGTCTCGACACACTGCGTCCCGCCGTGATTATCTACGTCAAGTTCGACCTCTGGCCGAACCTGATATACGAGGCGTCACGAAGGGATATCCCGCAGATACTGGTCTCCGCCACGCTGGCACCGAGCTCCCGGCGCCTCGCTGCTTTCGCGCGTGGATTCTACGGCCGCCTCTACGCCGCCCTGACCTCGATTGCGGCGATCTCGGACGAAGATGCAGCGCGATTCGGGCTCCACGCGAGCGATTCGATAGAGATCGTCACTGCCGGCGACACCCGTTTCGATTCCGTGTGCAGGAGGATCGATACTTCAACGGTGACGCTCCCTTCCTCCCTCACCGCCGACGGGCGCCGTTTCTTGATCGCGGGGAGCACCTGGCCGCGTGACGAGGAGGTCGTGATCCCCGGCTTCGCGGCGCTGCACGGGCGGGTACCCGGCGTCGCCATGATCCTGGCGCCGCATGAACCGACAAGAGAGCGTATCGAGGAAATCTCCCGGTCCCTTGAACGCGCCGGATTGACGTTCATACGGCTCTCAGAGCTCACCGATACGGATGCCTTTGAAGAGCCGGTCGTCCTGGCGGATGGTCTCGGATACCTCGCCGAGCTCTACCGGGCCGGTTCGATCGCGTACGTCGGGGGAAGCTTCACGACGGGGGTGCACAACGTGATGGAACCCGCCGTACTCGGCCTCCCGGTCCTCTTCGGCCCGCGTATATGGAACTCGCTCGAGGCGTGCAGGCTCGTCGAGCTCGAAGCGGGTCGCATCATCCGTACGGCGGAGGATTTCGTGCGCGAGGCCGAGCCGATGTTCCGCGACGATAATCTCCGCGCCCGTCGCGGAGTGACGGGGATGGAATTTATACGAAACAGTTGCGGCGCAACCGCTCGTTGCGTAGATTTGATCGAAAAACACATGCAAGGCGGTAAGCGATGAAAGTCCCGATCGGGCAAGAAATGGAGAAAGCGTTGAAACATACACCGAGGCTGCACCGGCAGCCGCGATTCATTCAGATCGAAACGGTGATCGGATGCGACGCGAAATGCCCCTTCTGCCCGCAGCGGTCGATCACGCGCCGGCCGCGGCGTATGCCCGATGAAACCTGGAAAAAGATCATCGACGATACGCGCGGGCTCGGCATCACGTACCGCCCATTTCTTCAGAACGAAGCGCTGCTCGACAGGCGGCTGCACGAGGTGACCCGTTACATCAAGCAAGATCCGACTGCACGCGTCGAGCTCAACACCAACGGAAACGCCCTCACCGAGAAAAGAGCACTCGAATTGCTCGAGGCGGGCATCGATCTCGTCCGTTTCAGCATCGACGCCTTCTCCCCCTAAACATTCGCCCGGTGCCGGGTCGGGCTCAGCTACGCGCGCGTCGTCCGGAACATCAATCGTTTCATCGATGTCGCGAAGCGGCATCACCGACCGGTCGTGACCGAGGTACGGATGATCGACATGGACATCAACAAGAACGAACAACATGATTTTATCGAATACTGGAGCACGCGCGCGGATCGGGCACTGATCGTCCCCCTCTACAACTGGCCCTGGGACGAGGGCATCGAGATGGTGCGCAAGCCGTGCATCAAGATGCGGGAGGAGATGTTCTTCTACACCGACGGGAGGGCGGTTCTCTGCTGCTGGGACATCGCGGGGCGCGCCGTCATCGGCGATGTCACAACCGAACATGTGCTGGATATCTGGAACGGGGCGACCAGGAGCCGTCATGCAGAGTATCTCGCGAACGGCGAGCGGGAGAAGATCACCCTCTGTTCCCGTTGCGACGCCTACAAGGACCGTCATTTCGAGGGATTCGACGACTGACCGCACCCGCGACCGTACGCCGCATCAACGTTCCACGGGATTCACACGCATCGGCTGGCGTTTCCGGTACGTCAATGAACGCCACAGCCACTCGCACGGCCCGAACCGGAAGCGTCGAAGCCAGAGCGGGCTGTAGAGGAGCTGCACCACCCACATGGCGAGGACGAACCAGGTGAGGTGAACGCGCGAGAACCGCGCGAAGAGGCCGAGCCCGTACCCGAAAAAGACCGTGGTGAATAGGGCGGTGTGCACGAGATAGTTGGTCAGGGCCATCCTCCCCACCGCCGCCAATCTGTTCCGCAACCACCGCAGTATCCCACAATGGCAGACGAGCATGACGAGACAGATATGCGCGAATGATACGAAAAGGCTCCCGATGTAGTTGTACTGCTGCCCGAACTTGAAAGCGTAGACGAAATCGAACCGTTGTGTGATGAGACGCTGCGCGCCGGTCATGACCACCGGGAGGCCGATACCATACCCCGCCAGCATACCGATCAGATAGAACCGCCGGGAGCGCCGGGCGGAGAAGATCCCGAGCTTCATCAGTCCCATACCGAGCAGCATCAATCCGGCGATCCGCCAGAGGGTGAAGAAAACGAGGTGCATCGTCTGCATCATGACGAGCAGCGGCGCGCGGTGCTTGACGATGCCGGCGTACCCGTCGCGATAGATCTCGACCTCATCGCGCACCTCGCGGGGTGTCGGCTCGAAGCTCGAACGCATCCCCTCCCACATTTGCATGCGCCGTTCCTGCTCGGGGCTCTTTTCCCCTCCCCCTTCATCCACCTCCCTGATCTCCGCGACTTCGGATCGCAGCTTCCCGAAGAATATCCCGGTTCCGTAGCTCATCGGGACGCCGACCATGATCACGAGAAGTCCCAGTATCACGAGGAACCGGGCCGGACGCCTCCTGAACGGGTACACGACCATTCCACACACGGCGTACGAATAGAGAATATCCCCGGTCCACAGCAGGTAGCCGTGCAGCAGCCCGACGGCGAGCAACCATAGCTGACGCCGGTAAAAGGACCCGCGCGGCGAGCGGCCGCGCGACTCCGCGCGCTCGCTCATCAGGACGATGCCGGCGCCGAAGAGCATCGAGAATATCGTCATGAACTTCTGTAAAAAGAACACATGGCTGACCCACCAGAAGCCAAAATCGCTCCCCTTGAAACCGCCGGCGATCAGCGGATTGAAGATGTTCATCATCGGCAGGGCGAATACCATGATGTTGATCACGAGGATACCGAGCAGTGCGAATCCACGCAGAACGTCGATCGATGCGATCCGCTCGGAGGCCGCGACCGGTTCCAGCGCGGAAATATCGTGGGACGGCATTCCCTTTCCCGCTTCTCCCCCTGCGCGCCCCGTTTCACCGGTCATTTCTTTATCCCCTTCGTGAAATGCCGGTAGAGCAGATGCGTCACGTAGAGCGAGAACACAAACACCACCGCCGGCACGACGATACCGAATACGACCGCGCTCATATCAATCGTCCGTCCTTCCACCGGCGCGGTGCTTCTTATACGAGAAATAGGCGAGGAGCAGCCCGGCGAACGACGTGACGTACGCGAGCGACATACCGATCACCATCTTCAGTTCGTTACCCATTCAATCCTCCCATTTCACCTTGCGTTCGAGCTCTTCGATATATTTCTTCTGCTGCTGTTCGTATCCCTTCGATACGGCGGACAGCTTCGGTTCGATGACCAGGACCATTACGATAAGCAAAGCGATTCCGATGGCCAGCATTACGAACCCGGCGGGCACGAGAAAAATGCTGAGCGCGACACCGATGAGGAGCATAACATATATGATCGGCGACACGATGATCGTGAATGTATCCTCACGCGTCCATTCGTCCGCCTCCTCCGACGTCCATCTTCTTCGTATCAAACTCACCGTTTCCTCCCTTGCATGAGTCCCCGCCTCTCGGCTTCCCGCCTCACGGGACCCCACCAGCCGACGGGACGCGACATCACGTAGAATGTGACCAGCCGGTCCATATTTTCAGGCTTCGTCATGAGCGTCACGGGAATGAATACCAGTGCGCCGAGGACCATCAACAGCCAGAACTGCTGGTAATCCCGAAGGTGCGGCAGTACTCCGAAGGCCGGCAGCACCCACACCACGAGCCACGAGAAGACGAGGTTGAAGACCCTGGCGGCGAGGTACCCCCACCCGTTGAACCGCCACCAGACGACCTGGAGAATGCCCGGCAACCATACGCCCGCCGCCATGATCCACAGTGCGAAGATCAGCCACTCGGTGATGTTCTCCATGATCGATCCGAACACGAACGAGCCGAGAAGGAGTATGAGGGTGCCGACACGCCCCACCCAGACCAGCCGATCCTGCGTCGCCTTCGGGTTGATGTAGTGGTGATCGAGGTCCCTCGTGATAT
>CBFCXB010000026.1:0-12219 GCA_965601905.1 uncultured bacterium
ACACCGGACCCGCGCGCCACGGGAAAGAGCAGGGCGGCACGGCGCCCGTAGGTGATCTCACTGTAAGCAGCATCATGGGCCAGCACGATGCCTTTGGCACGGCACCACTCCACGGCTTCACTGAATTGGTCCTCGCCCGCCATCGCCGCGGTCGGATTGTTCGGGTAGTTCAGGTACAGGAGGGCCGCTCTCTTCGCGGTCGCTGCATCGACCGTCCCGAAATCCGGCCAGTATTGATTGGACTCCCCGAGCGGCAATCGAATCGGCCGGGCGCCGGCGAGAACGGCGGAGGAATAATACACGGGATACCCCGGATCCGGTACGAGCACCACTTCCCCGGAATTTGCAACGGCGAGGGGAAGATGCCCTATCGCCTCCTTACTCCCGATGGTGACCAGCACTTCCCCTTCTTCGATCGATACACCGTGGTTTCTCACGGCCCATCCCCGTATGGCCTCGATCAGACGTGGATGCCCTCTGCCGGGAGGATACCTATGATGCTCGGGGCGATCGAGCGAGGCACGAAGGCTCGTAATCAATTCCCGCGGAGCGCCGAGGTCCGGATCACCGATTCCCAGGTCCAGTACTTCGCGCCCGGATGTGCAATATGACTCCTTGAGCCTGTCGATCTCGACGAAGAGATAGGGAGGAAGTTGGTCGAGTCTATGAGACCGCATGTAATTCCGTTACGATGGCGACGCCCAATCCGGTTATTCGAATGAATGGTATATCACAACGTCCTTGTCCGGAACATTCGCCACCGGTATCGGCGCATAGATACCGGTGAGGTCCGACTTGAACAGCACGCGCAACCACCGGTAGTCCTCTATGATGGGCTCCATGGACCATCCCCTCATGTCCGGCGTGGCATAGTACCATTTGTTTTCGAGGTCGGCATAGATCACGATGGCGGAGTAGGATTGTGTCGCATCGCTCCCCTTTCGTATTACCCGGAACCCAACCTGTGGATTAGCCGGATCGGGGGACCAGTTGATGCCGAATAACTCGTCACTCGTCCGCTCCTTGAGGAATATGAGGCGGCTTGCGCCGGCGAGATTTACTATCGATGCTCCGGGGTCGTCGGGTACTCCGAAGGCGTGGATTACAGCCAACTGGCTTCCGTCTGGAGACCAGGCGAACTCGATGACTTTGCCGATATTCTTAAGGCGTCTCACTGTCTCACTCTGGTAGTCGAAGAAACAGAGAAAGTTCTTCTTGTCGATGAAACCAAGCAGATCGGACGTGGGATTCCACTCGAATATCGTTTTCTCTCCGACTTCGACATCTTCCAACCAGAAGATGCCGTGGTCCAGTCCGACCATGATGGCCCGCCGCTGTAACGTATCCGGTTCGCCTCCGACGATCGGCACGAGACACGGCTCGAGCGTTCCCGTCGAATCGACGAAATAGATGACGTTATCGTCCTGAGGAGTAAGGATCGGCCGTATATTCTTGTAATACACACGGCTCGTATCCCAAAGCCCGCCGATCTTCTGAATCTTGATGTAATAACTCTGTGTCATGGTCATGAATGTTGGCGGTTGTCCTTCACTCCACGAACTGCTCCAGCGTGATCTGTTGGAAAAACCGATGTTGAATTCGTCATCTGTACCATCGAGCTTCATCCCGGTGGTATTCTGCTGCCACACCACCATATCCATATCCTTGCTGCCGTACGGGTAGATGTGCTGGTTTCTCCGGCTCTTCTCCGACTCGTTGGACAGATCGCTCACTGTGACATTGACAGGTGAACCGTTGCCGTTGGTGGGAAACAACCAGACATCCATGCGCTGCTGCCGGTAATATCCCGACGCGGTCATATACATCGATCCGAGTATCTGGTTCTCATCCGTATTGATCGTGAAGTAGTTGCCTCCGTAGAGGTAGTCGCCTTCTGGGATTAAGAAATCGGTCTTGCAGCTTATTTCGGTACCCGAATTGATCAGTACGTGGTATCCCCAAATCGGATGGCCCGGGTACCAGTCGTTTCCGTAACTGATCGAGGCGATACCCCCCGAAGTCTCGAACGGGTAGAAGCTCGAAGTCACACTCCTCTCGGAGCCGGAGATATAACAATCCCAATTGAGTTCTTCGAAGTTGCGGACCATGATGTACTTCTCGAGGGTGTCAGCGCTCTTATCGAGACTGACGCGCATTTCGACGCGGTATACCCCCGACTCGTCGGGCACCTTCCAGCCCACCGACGGCTTCTCATCAACCTGCAATGAACCGGCCTCCACGATCCAGTGGTATTTAGGCGTTGTCGTGCCGCTTGTGCCCGTGACCAGCGTGGTAAGCTGTGCAATCTCGCCCGGCTCCGGCGCGAGGGGATTGCACAGAATCGTCAGCGCATTGATCTCAATTGGCGGCAGCTCGGGCGCCGTAATTTTCTTCTCGCACCCCGCGGCCAGGATGACCGCCAGGACTGTGCCGATTATCAGAATCCCCCGCGTATATATGTTCCACCGTTTCAACGTGTAACCTCCGTGCTCATTTATGGCGTATCCCGTTATCCATGTATCGCGTTGGCATATGATTCAAATCGATCTCATTAGAGCAGATCGTTGTATCGATGTAAAATAGTAAGGATCTGGCGGCAATTCAAGATAAATTTAAAAAATGGGCGCCACGGCCACGATGCCGGGACGCCCCATTGTGCCTCACATCGTCGAGGATCAATACATCCCCGGCCCCATGCCGCCCGGCGGCATCTCGGGCGCCTTCTCCTTCTCGGGAATCTCAGTGATCGTACATTCGGTGGTGAGGATGAGAGCCGCGATGCTCGCCGCATTCTGAAGGGCGGATCGGGCGACCTTTGTCGGATCGACGATGCCCGCCTCCACCATGTTCTCGAACTCGTCCGTCGCGGCGTTGTAACCGATCTCGGGCTTCTCCTTCTTCAGCCGCTCGACGACAACCGAACCCTCCTTGCCCGCGTTGATCGCGATCATCTTGGCCGGTTCCTCGAGCGCCTTGATGACGATGACCGCGCCGATCGCCTCTTCGCCCTCGAGCTTCAGCCTGGCCACATCATTGGCCGCGTGCAGCAGGGTGATACCGCCGCCGGGCACGATGCCTTCCTCGACTGCCGCCCGTGTCGCGGCGAGTGCATCCTCGACGCGCGCCTTCTTCTCCTTCATCTCGATCTCCGTGGCCGCGCCGACCTTGATCACGGCAACGCCGCCGGCGAGCTTGGCGAGCCGCTCCTGGAGCTTCTCACGGTCGTAGTCCGAGGTCGTATCCTCGATCTGAACCTTGATCTGATTGATACGCTCCTTGACCTTCTGGGCCTTGCCGACGCCCTCGATGATCGTCGTGTTTTCCTTGTCGATCGTGATCTTCTTGGCCCTTCCGAGATCCGTCACCGTAGCGTTCTCGAGCTTGAATCCGGCATCCTCGGAGATCACGCGGCCGCCGGTGAGGATCGAGACATCCTCGAGCATTGCCTTTCTCCGGTCCCCGAATCCGGGAGCCTTGACGGCGGCGACCTGAAGTGTGCCGCGCAGCTTGTTGACGACCAGCGTAGCGAGCGCCTCCCCCTCGACATCCTCGGCGACGATCAGAAGCGGCTTGTTGAGCTGTGCGATCTTCTCGAGAACGGGCAGCAGATCCTTCATTGCGCTGATCTTCTTGTCGTGAATCAGAACATAGACATCCTCGAGAATCGTCTCCATGCGCTCCGCGTCGGTCACGAAGTACGGGCTCAGGTACCCGCGGTCGAACTGCATCCCCTCGACCACCTCGAGGGAGGTATCCATCCCCTTGGCCTCCTCGACGGTGATGACGCCGTCCTTGCCGACCTTCTCCATCGAGTCGGCGATAAGCTCACCGATTTCGGCGTCGTTGTTCGAGGATATCGTAGCGACCGAGGCGATCTCTTCACGCTTGCGGACCTGCTTGGATTGCTTCTTGATGTAATCGACGGCAGCGTTCACCGCTTTGTGTATCCCCTTCTTGATGAACATAGGATTCGCACCGGCCGTTACATTCTTCAGACCCTCCTGGATCATCGACTGCGCCAGAATCGTCGCCGTCGTCGTTCCGTCGCCCGCGACATCCTGCGTCTTCGTCGCGACTTCCTTGACCATCTGGGCGCCCATGTTCTCCCACGGGTCCTTGAGCTCGATCTCCTTCGCGATGGTCACACCATCGTTCGTGATCGTCGGCGATCCGAATTTCTTGTCAAGGATGACGTTTCGTCCCCTGGGGCCGATCGTCACCTTGACCGCGTTGGTAAGGATGTCCGCACCCGCCTTGAGCCGGTCGCGGGCATCGATATCGAATTTGATCTGCTTAGCCATTGATATTCACTCCTTCCTGCCCGTTTACAGCACAGCCAGAATATCGCTTTCCCTGAGGATGAGGTATTCCCTGTCATCGATCGTGATCTCCGTTCCCGAGTACTTACCGTACAGTACGCGGTCCCCCTTCTTGACCTCCATCGGCATATGCTCGCCCGTACTCTCATTGACACGGCCCTTTCCGACAGCGATGATTTTGCCCTCCTGGGGCTTCTCCTTCGCCGTATCCGGAATGATGATCCCGCCCTTCTTTAATTCCTTTGGGTCTATGGGCTTGACGAGCACCCGATCGGCGAGAGGTGTGATTTTCATCAGTATCCCCCTTTCTCTAACAATGATAATAGATTAGCACTCTCGATACCCGACTGCTAGGTATCGAATAATATATGGACATGTCGTGTGAATTGCAAAACGAGTTTTCGACTAAATTAAAAACTTATTCGATTTATAGGTAGAAGATGAGTGTTTATCTCCCATTATCTCAATTTTTTGGCATTTTACTCCTTATTGCTCCATTTTTCGATTAGCATCTACTGGCATCCCTGGATCGGCACGGGTTGATGGCCACAGTGAGACGAAGGGGAAGTGCACCGATCCCGTTCGCCCGTGGTGGATCGGGATTATTACTCGCATCAGGTATTCAGTTCGAAGATGAGCAGCAGGCCGCGAAAGACGAGGTCTTGATCGATCGTCACCTCCCCCGGGCAATGTGGGGCGATACGGTGGGCCTCGCCCCCCGTGACGAATATGGGGGCTTCCCCATGTAGAGATGCAGCGGATCGTGCCACGAGTTCGCCAACCGCTCCGATCCAGCCCCAGAACGCTCCGGCCATCATGGCGTCCTCCGTGTCCCGGCCGGGAAGCTCTGGAGAGGAGGGCCCGAATCGGATTCGTGGAAGCGATGCCGTACCCTCGTGCAGCGAACGGAGGATCATGTCGATGCCGGGAAAGATGGCGCCACCGACGAAGCCCTCGCCGGAGAGGAGATCGACCGTCACGGCTGTTCCGGCGTCGACTATGACCGCCTCGGTGTGATTCAGCGCCGCAACGCCGCACGCGGCGGCGATTCTATCCGTGCCGAGCTTCTCCGGATTTTTCACGAGAAGATCGAACGGCAGGCGAATGCCCGGTCCGGCCTCAACGACGCATTCGATGCCGCGACTGCGAGAGGTCTCCCTGACGAGACGGTCCCAGCCCGGTACAACGCTTGAGAAGGCGACACCCTGCGGTCTGCACGCATCGAGTATCGCCGCGATAGTCTCAACCGCCTCCCCGGTCTCCTCACGCCACCGCCGCATTATCTCGCCGGCGCGGCACAGGGCGGCCTTGAGCGCCCGATTTCCCCTATCGAACAATAGTACCGAGTCCATATTCGTACCGAAACGATCCTTCCTCTTACCTGCGCAGCGAAACGTCCCCCGCCGCGACAACGGTTTCGACGCCGTTCACATCGATCCTCAGGTATCCCTCGCCGGTGATCCCGAGAACCGTTCCCCCGATTCTTTCCGTGCCGCAGAACAGTAGGACACGCTCTCCCCGGTAAAGCAAACGGTCCTCGAGCGCCTCCCTGAAAGGCGCGAAGCCCGACCGTTCCCACTCCCCATACCCCTCTTCGAACCGCATGAGCACCTCAGCGAGTACGGCGCCCCGGTCGAGGCTCTTTCCCGTATGGATCCGCAGGGATGTGGCATCGCCGGCGATTTCATCCGTGAAATCGTCTATCTCCTCGTTGACGTTGATACCCATACCGAGGACGACACATGCGTTCTTCCCCTCGGCGAGGATACCGCCGAGTTTCCTGCCGTCGAGGTAGAGATCGTTGGGCCATTTCACGCTGATCCCGGCATAGATCCCATCGAGGGCCCGCGCAGCCGATAGGGCCATGAGCGGCGTGAGCCCCTCCACCGCGCGGTGCGGCGCGAGAATGATCGAGAAGGTGAGACTTTTGCCCGGCGCGCAATACCATCGCCGCCCCGATCTGCCACGTCCGGCATACTGTTCCTCCGCGAGGAGGAGAGCGCCTTCCATCCCCCCGCTGGAACATGCCGCCACCGCCGTCATCGCCGCCCTGTTGGTCGATTCGCACCGGTCAATCAGCACTACCGTCCGGGCAATACGCCTCGTTCGGAACAGCTCGAGGAGCCGGGCGGGGTGCAGATCCCCGATGCCAGGCGCCGGAGTGCCACATTCAGTCATCATCTACCGCCGCATCCGTAACGACGAGACTCAGATCGAGAGCCGAGGCCGATGCGGTGAGCGCGCCGACCGAGATAAAATCGACGCCCCGTCCGGCGTACCGGACGATATTTTCGATATTGACTCCACCAGAGACTTCGATTTCGGGACGCGGCTTTTCCCACCTTTCGAGTTCGGCGAGTGCCGCCGCCGTCATCTCCGGCGTGAAATTATCGAGCATGATCCGGCCGGGAGGCGAGGGTTTGAGAAGGCGCAGCTCACCGAGTGTCGACACCTCGATCTCCGCCCCGCCGAGCCGCCGCTTGCCGAGCTTCGCGAGCACGCTCGCCAATCCCCCCGCAGCGGTAATATGATTTTCCTTGACGAGAATTCTGTCCCGCAGATCGAACCGGTGGTTCCGCCCGCCGCCGTGGATGACGGCCTCCTTCTCCAGGGCCCTGAGCCCCGGCATTGTCTTACGGGTATCCAGTATGACCGTTCCAGTACCGGCCACCGCCTCCACGAAACGAGCGGTCATCGTCGCGATACCGGAGAGGTGCTGGAGAAAATTGAGGGCCGTCCGTTCTCCCGAAAGGATCGCCGCGCATGGACCTTCAATCGTAGCGACCACCTGTTCAGGTTCGACACGTGATCCGTCAGGGGAAACTTCCGTATAACGCACCGCTCTATCCACCGCCCGGAAGACTGCCGCGGACGGCCGGTGACCCGATACGATACCTCCGGCCCTCGCCACGATCAACGCCCCGACCCGCAACCGCTGATCGACGAGCGACCCGGTCGTTACATCCTCTCTCACGGCATCCTCATCGAGGGCACGTTCAACGAGATTCCGCAGGAGGTCGTTTGAATCGCCCACCCCGTTTCCTCCTCTGTATATTCAGCCGTATCTCCTCGATCCGGTCCCTGATGCTCGCCGCCCGTTCGAAATGCAGTGCTTCCGCCTCACGCCACATCTCCTCCTCGAGCGCCTTCAGAACCCCCGGATCGTCCCACCGGTCCGGAATCACCACGACGTCTCCCCCACCCCCATACTGCTCGGCATCCCGTTTCGCGTCGGCCACCGACGTCGTTATGCGAACATCCTCGATCGATTTGACGATTGAACGCGGCGTTATTCCGTGCCGGCGGTTGTACGCGAGCTGCTTCTTCCTGCGCCGGTTCGTCTCCTCGATAGCCCGTTCCATCGAACCGGTCATGCTGTCGGCGTAGAATATCACCCTGCCGTTGATGTTCCTGGCCGCGCGGCCGGCCGTCTGTATCAGCGATGTGCGGGATCTGAGGAAACCCTCCTTGTCCGCATCGAGCACCGCCACCAGGGCGACCTCGGGTAGATCGAGCCCCTCGCGTAACAGATTGATTCCAACCAGGACGTCGAATTCACCGAATCGCAGGTCGCGGAGTATCTCCACGCGGTCCAGGGCGGCGATATCACTGTGGAGATATCGCACTTTGACGCCGAGATCCGACAGGTAGGTCGTAAGATCCTCCGACATCCGCTTCGTCAGCGTCGTCACGAGGACGCGCTCCTTGCGCGCGACCCGCTTTCGTATCTCAGCGAGGAGATCGTCGATCTGTTCCTCGACCGGCCGTACGTCGATCGCGGGATCGACCAGTCCCGTCGGGCGTACGATCTGCTCCACCACATCGCCGCCGCTCCGCTGTAACTCGAAGTCCCTGGGTGTGGCAGAGGCGAAGACAAAGAAATCGATGATCGATTCGAATTCGTCGAAACGCAGCGGACGGTTGTCCAGCGCGGAGGGAAGTCTGAATCCGTGCTCGACGAGCGTCAGCTTGCGACTCCGGTCCCCCTCGTACATGCCTCGGATCTGCGGAATGGTGACGTGCGATTCGTCGATAATAACGATGAAATCATCCCTGAAGTAGTCGATGAGCGTGGCCGGGCGCTCACCGGCCCGCCGCCCCGATAGATGGCGCGAGTAGTTCTCTATGCCTGTGCAGTACCCCATTTCCCGCATCATTTCGATATCGTACCGTGTCCGTTTCTCGAGCCTGCTCGCCTCGAACGGCTTGCCGTTCTCCTTCAACTCCGCCAGCCGCTGCCCGAGTTCCCGCTCGATCCCCTCGATCGCACCTTCGAGGTGCGAATCCGACGTAACGAAGTGGGAGGCGGGAAACAGCGTGACCTGCGCGGTGCGGCGAAGCACCTCGCCGGAGACTGGATGGACGATCGAAATCCGCTCGATTTCGTCGTCGAACAGCTCGAAACGAATCGCTTCCTCCATGAACGCCGGACGCAGCTCAACGGTATCCCCCCGCACCCTGAACGTGCCACGCGCGAGATCGACATCGTTTCTCGTGTACCGTATATCGACGAGCCTGCGTAGAAGCTCGTCCCGCCCGATAGATGCGTGCTCCGAAACGGACATCGTCATGTCCCGGAACTCCTCGGGTGAACCGAGGCCATATATGCACGAGACACTGGAAACGACGATCACATCCCGTCGCGTCATCAGCGACCCCGTCGCCTTGAGCCGTAACCGGTCGATATCGTCGTTGATAGAGGCATCCTTCTCGATGTAGGTATCGGTAGCGGGGATAAAGGCCTCCGGCTGGTAGTAATCGTAATAACTGATAAAGTATTCGACGGCATTCTCGGGAAACAGGCTCCGCAGCTCGCCGTATAGCTGGGCCGCAAGCGTTTTGTTGTGCGAGATGACGAGCGCAGGCATGCCTGTCCGGGCTATCAGGTTCGCGAAGGTGAACGTTTTGCCCGAGCCGGTCACCCCGAGCAGGGTCTGGTACTTTTTGCGACGGCGGATACCGCGAACGAGCTCTTTTATGGCTTGTGGCTGATCACCGGTCGGTCCGTAGCTCGATTTCAGTTTGAAGAGAGACATGGCGTCTCCGGCGGGATATTGCACAACGCCTCACCGTCACTCGTTCGGCAGATCGTTCCTCGTTATCACGACATCGCGACGCACCTCGGAGTGCTCACCGAGCGGGGGAAGACGCACACCGTTGAGCATCATCGTGAATCCGCCGGCATTGCCGACACTCCGCAGTACGAACGCATCGGTTGCATTGAACGTCTTTGATTCGCCCGGAAGGAGAATGAAATCGTACGCGGTGGACTCCGGGCGATCAGAGACGGTCGATACGGTCAGGAGGTCGAACCAGATCCTGTTACCCTCGTGGGCGATCAGCTCGAGCTCGAGAGGAACGGGCTCCACGGGTGCGTCACGGCTCTCGGAACCGGCGGGAGGTACACGCCGCCCTTGATCCTCGCCGCCGGCTTCATCGCGCGGCGCCACATTCTGCAATGTATCGGCAGACTCCTCCCGGGGCGCCTCCTCCCCGCCGCCCACCTCCTCGATAACGCTCCTGTCGGAGGGAGGCTCCGTGACCGGTCTATCCCGCAGGCCGAACCGGACGATTACGATCACAGCGGCGATTATGACGATGGCGGGCAGCACGAGGCGTCCTATCAGCCGTGGCGATTGAACCTTCTCCTCCACGGTCTCCGTCTCGATCTCCCAGTGATCCCCCTTACTCGTATGGGTCTGTCCCGTCTGCACCTCGTACTTGCTCAGGATATGGGTGACATCGAGATCGAGCAGTTCAGCGTATGACCTGAGGAATCCCTTCACATACACCTTGGCCGGGATCGCCTCGAAATTGTCGGTCTCGAGATACTCGAGCATCGTGCGGGGGATCTTGGTCCCCTGACTCGCATCCTCGATGGTGATGCCGGCCCGCTCCCGAGCCGCGAGCAGCATTTCGCCCACCGTGCGCTCTCCCTTTAAATAATTGTCCCGAGGCCCCTTGGCGCCGCCTCCTTCACCTGATTCCTGTTTCAATCGATCTCCTCCAGAATTTTCGCAATACGGTCCCGCCGATCCGCCATTTCCTCGAGACGTGATCGCTCCCGTGCGATCACCTCGTCGGGCGCCCGCTCGAGGAACCGTTCATCGCCAAGACGCTTTTTTATCTTCACCGTCTCACCGGATAGTTTCTCAAAATCCTTGCGCAGTCGCCTCCGCTCCGTATCGATATCGATGACCCCCTTTAATGGTACATAAATTTCCATCCCGGTCAAGCCGGCTGATGCACATGTTTCCGGTTTCAAGATATTTTCGGCCATTTCGAGTTCGTCGACCCGGGCGAGATGCATGATCTGCCGGCGGAACTGTTCGAGACGCTTCGGTGTCCCCGCTCCCGGTTCACAGTTAATGATGACACGCACACCACGGGCGGGAGGCAAACGGAACGTCTGGCGGAGATTTCTGATGTTCGAGACGATATCCTTGAACTGACCGACCTGTTCCACCAGGGAATCATCGATGAGCCCGTCGGGAAGGACCGGCATTCGGAAAGCGGCGAGAAGCTCCGCACCCGGCGCGACAAGGCTCCATATCTCCTCGGTGATAAACGGCATGATCGGATGAAGCATCATCATCGAGAGAGCGAGGGTGAACCGCGCGGCAATGGCGGCTCCCCGCCCCCCCGCGCCCCTCTCCCGGAGGGCCGGCTTCGAAAGCTCGAGGTACCAGTCGCAGTACTCGTGCCAGAAGAAATCGTACGCGATGCTGAGTGCCTCATCGAACCGGTACGCATCGATGCTCCGTTCGAATTTCGAAACGGCGCGCGCCGCCTCACCGACGATCCACCGCTGCTCCCAACCGAACGCGGCCTCGGCAGACGGCACGCTCCCGAAGAGCGCGTGACAGGTGACAGCGAACGGATCGCCGCCCGCCTCCGCCGAGAAGAGCTCCCGATCATCGTACGGCTGGTCCAGGACGAAACGCGCCGCGTTCCAGATTTTGTTGGCAAAGTGTTTCCCCATCTCGACCTTCGATTCGTCGAAGAGAAGATCCTGTCCCGGCGGGGAGAGTTTCATCAAGGTGAATCTGAAAGCATCGGCGCCGTACTCATTGATAATATCGATAGGATCGGGGGAATTGCCGAGCGACTTGCTCATCTTGCGCCCCTTCGCATCGCGAACGATGCCGGTGATATAGACGTCGGAGAATGGTATTTCACCGGTGAACTCGAGAGCGGCCATGATCATGCGCGCCACCCAGAAGAATATGATGTCACCGCCGGTGACCAGCACGCTGGTCGGGTGAAAGAGACTGAGGTCCCTCGTCTTCTCCGGCCATCCCATCGGCGAGAAGGTCCACAGCCATGAGGAGAACCACGTATCGAGCACATCCTCGTCCTGCGTGAGAACGGCACACCCGCAGGCGGTGCACCGCTCGGGCTCCTCCACCGCCGCGATCGTCTCATCACACTCCGTGCAGTACCAGACGGGAATGCGGTGCCCCCACCAGAGCTGCCGAGAAATACACCAGTCCCTGATATTATTCATCCAATTGAGATAGATCTTCTTCCACCGCTCGGGATAGAAGGTTACATCCCCCGCATTGACAACATCGATGCCCGGCGCGGCGAGAGAATCCATACGGAGGAACCACTGGCGGGAGACGGCCGGTTCGACAATGGCGTCGCACCGGTCATGGTGCCCGATTGCGTGGTGGTAATCCTCGATCTTTCGCAGGAGCCCATTCTCCTCGAGCGCCGCGAGCACACTGTCGCGGGCATCCGCTATCGTGAGGCCGGCGAATGTTCCCGCCTCCTCGTTCATTTTTCCATCCCGGCCGATAACGACGAATGGGGCGAGGCCATGCCGTCTCCCGATCTCGAAATCCGTCGTATCGTGCGCGGGGGTTACCTTGAGAAATCCCGTTCCGAACTCGGGATC